>JBAZHT010000030.1:0-21839 GCA_041652255.1 Bacteroidales bacterium | reverse complement strand
AGAACTGCTTCTACAACAAGTTCAGCTACCATCAGACCGTTGTTCGCAGAAAGAACAAAATGAAAGTGAAGGTTGCCATTGCACGCAAAATGCTTACGGCAATCTGGTTCATCCTTCAATATAATGTTCCCTACAGGGACTTCACGCCTGATATTACTCCGGCCGGGTAATCGGTCGGTCTAATATAGGGGCTGCTGAATAATTCCTAATCAGGCACACAATTTCATTTGTGGTCTGAATGGATAAATGTTTATATTTCTCAGTTTCATCATGTTCAATAGTAACGAGATAAAATTAGGCTGGGGAATATCCCTGATATGCCGGATCAAGTTCATCACAAAAATGATTGCCCCTATCCAACTCGTTGACGTCGTGGACAATCTGGCGCGGATATCATTCAACCCATATCCACGCTTGCCCTGACCAAACTTCCCTTCAACCTGATTGCGTTCTGCCGCTTCCCGTCGCTCTTTACGTTTTTGGTAACCGGACTTGATCTGCTTCACCGGTTTTCTTCCAAGTGGCTCCCCGGTGTACCGGATTTCTTTCTCTTTCAAAAAGCGCCTGTTCTCCCGGGTGAGATATATCTTGTCCACCTGAACCAGCTCCGGGTATTTCCCGGTCAGCGTCCTGAAGCGTTCAACCTGTGCTTGAAGATCCTGCCCCTCGTTGAAGGCATTCCAGTTAAAACGATCCACCCTGGCATATCCATCCAACAGGCTGATGTTTATCTTGGCTCCAAATTCCGTTTTTGCCTTGGCTTTGCCTCGTACAATGGGGCGTACATGCGGCTGATGAATGCTCACGATGCGATCCTCTATTTGATGAGTCCTCTTCTTGTACATGGTTTCCTGCTGTTCCAGCAAGTGCTGGATAACAAAAAAATATTTCAGTTGCCCCCGATCAAAAGGAATCGGGTCATCCTTTATGGTGTCAAGCATCTCATTGATAGACCGTATATCTCGCTTCAGGTAGTTGATCTGCTTGCGTATCGCTTTTCTTAATACGTTGGCAGGTTTTCTCTTCATTTTCGATACATTCAAGAACTCCTTGCGGGCAATCCTTCTATAGGTACGCGGTTTTTCCTGAACCCCCAACTTCAAACACAATTCATCAATCAGCTCCTCTGCCTTTTGACGACTCTCGTTCAACAGGTCCAGATCGGTAGGATACTTGATATCCGCATCACAAACCGTTGCATCCATTTGTAGTTTCCCTTTGTTCCCGGGATGCGGATGGGGATCATCCTCTTCATCATCAGCCTTGATCTCGTTACTAACATCCTCTGGTTTTGCCCCGGCTTTCAGTTTCAATCCTTTCCTTATCAAATCATCTGTCAATGATTCAAAGACATCCAGGTCGATTCGTTTCCTTATGGAAACCAGCAGTGAGGGCGTCATTACCTGCTCATAGGTGAAGGCTTCGAGTCCAAGAAAATACTGCATATAAGGATTTTCCTGGATCATCTCAATCACCCCACGATCGTCTGTCTTCATGATGTGCTTGATGATGATCACTCCAAGAACAAGCCTGGCATCCTTGGTGGGTGCACCCCGGTTGCTTTTGAAGTTCTTGTAATACAACCGGGCAAACGCTTCCCAGGGTACTATTTTTGAAAGAACAACCCACCGGTTATTCTCATCTAATTTTGCCTCAAAGGGCATCTTGAATTCAGAAATTGAAAGTTGCATGGAGCTCTTGTAGCGTATCATATTATGCAAGGTTTATGGAGTAAAAATACTCAATTTCTTGCACTTATGCAAATTTTTTTCGACTTATTTTGTTGTCATTCAACGTTTTATAAATTATTCAGCAGCCCCTAATATATACCGCATATTGCAAGGTCATTATATTTGTGGTGGGTAAGACCTCGTTTTACAAACTGGCTAACGCTCTATGCGGCTTAGGACGTCCGTTTGAGAGCTGCATCTCGTAGAGGAAATTGTTTTATTATTATCTTGCTCCCGAGGCAATCGGTGGATGCTTTTTATGCCCATCCGTAATGCCATGTCCGCTTAGAGCTGTTTTCAGTTAACACAGGATATGATTTATAGAGGAAATGTAAAAAAAACCGGCTAATAAGTAATCAGCCGGTTTCAATGAAGAATGTTGTTTTCAGCGTCTATTGAGCATCCGCAGCTTCGTGCTCTACATAAAATCCGCTGCCTACCTGAGGTGTACCTTTGTAAGAAGTTCTTTTACCCACAATGGTAAGAAGATCACCTGTTTTAAGACCGGTTTCAGCAACCAAAGTCTGGAATTGTCCCTTGGCACCGCCCCAACCTGAAAGTAAGCCGTATATGTAAACTTCTCCTGTCTCATCCGAAATATTGAAATTACCATAATTGCCGGCACCTGACAAATCTCCGGCAGTGCCAACCAGACAGTAATAAGTATCATCTTCGGCTGCGGCCAGGAATGCGGCAACGGTTGCTTCAACAACCGGGATATGTGCATCTACGGTAGCATTTACAGCCTGAGGAGTACCTTTGTATGAACGACGGGGAGAAATAAGGGTCACTATATCACCTTCGTTAATGCCCATGTTATTCCATTGTTTTGTTTTGCCTTCAGCATCAAGTATACCGTAAATATAGACCTCTCCGGTAGCATCCTGGATGTAGATATTACCATAATCACTGCCTGTGTCTCTGGTAATAATACCCGATATGCGGTATTGGGTAGCATCTTCTGCCGCTGCAATAAACTCGGCAACGGTGGCATCAATGATGGCGCCAATTTGCGCCACGGTAACCTGAATAGTGGAAGATGCACTCTGAGTGGCAGAAGTCATGGAGATCGTAGCCTCGCGGTCACCTCCCGCGTTGGGTTGAGCAACAAAAGCTACGCGGGTGGAGTCATCTGCACCTTTGATCATTGATTTAACAGAAAGCCAATCGGCATCGTAATCTATTTCCAGACCATCACCTTTGTATAAGACAGCCACTTCAAATTGACCGCCTTCCTGAGGTACTTCAACTTCATCCACAGCCGCTTTGATAAGAGAAGGGGTGATCTTATCAACGGTAACGTCTACCAACTCAATGGTTGAACCGTAAGTAGTACGGGGGCCGTGCACCATGACGCGGTCTCCCACGGCAAGACCCAGGCTCAGGAAATTTTGGGTATTGCCCAGAGCGTCCAGAGTACCATAAATATACAGCGTACCTGTTCCGTCGTTGAGGTACCAGTTGCCGTATAAGGTGTTGGCAATGGAGGTTATTTGTCCTTCTACCCAGTAGATCTTGCCGTCCACGCCGTTTTCTATCACCTCCTTACAGGTGGAAAGAGTAATTTCCTGAGGGCCGACAACTTGTTTTACCGTTAATATCTGAATCTTGCCGGCGCAGTTTATATAAACTTCGGAAGCATTATCGGAGTCCGATGTACCGACGGAAAAAGTTACCGTGGTACCTTCCGGAGCAGCATTACCACTGTTAGGACTTACCGTTAACCATTCGGGTATATTTGTAATATTCCAGGCATCGGTAGTGGTCAGTGTGATGGTCTTTGAACCGGCATCCTTGCCGAAGCCGATATAGGACATGTCCACTTTTACCTCGTCTAACGAAGGGATCACCAGTTCATCTTCACAACTTGTCAACAGTGTTGCAAAAGCAAAAAACGATAGTAATAAATATTTAAGTTTCATAAAGAATGTTTTAGCTGATTAGTTAAAGAGATACTTAATACCTATCTGCAGAGACCAGCATTGGTAAATTGAATGGTTGTAATCCCATGTACGGGCTCCTTCCTGTACTCTTGTCTTGAATACGGGAATGCCTTCTTCGTTGATGCTGTCTAATTGAAGGATACGTCCGCTCATTGCCTCGGTAGAGAGGATTTTGCTTACACCCCAGGTATTGTTGAACAGGTTACCGGCGTTCATTAAATCAAAATTGAGCTGGAGGGTATTCCTGGATTTGCCAACATTTACCACAAAATCGTGTGAATAACGGAAGTCAAAACGATGTACCCACGGTGAGTATACACTGTATGCTTCTGCATACCGGCCTTTATTCTTGCTCAGATAAGCATCCTGATCTGCATAAGCCCAGTAACGGTCACGATCATCTTGTGAAGCAAATATGATTTCCGTATCGTCTTTGGGAATGTACATTACATCGTATGAAATATTGTCTCCGTTGAAGTCGCCGTTATACATATAGGTATAACTGGAACCACCGCGATAACCTTCATAGAACAGGGAGAAGCGATTGTTGCTTTTGTCTTTATAGGAAACAGAAGCAATAACACGGTCCGGGGTCACATACTGAGAATTGCTGAGGCCGGCAAAATTAGGACCTTCAACAGTAGGAATGTACAGATAAGCAGACTCTGCATTGGAGCCGGGCATGCCCGTAATTTGTTTCATGGCTGTGTGTGTGTAAGAAGCCATTATAAACAAATTATCAACCGGATTCATGTTTAAGGTAAAGTTTGCTGTCCAGCCATATCCTTGTTTCGTATTGGAAAGTACATAAGCATCGGTGTTGGTAAGTCTGTATTCAGCCGGATAGATGTGACGTTTGTCGGGACCGTTTAACGTGGTAAACCCGGCGTTGTCTCTTATGTTCCAGTTTGTCAAACAGATCCCGTTTATGGTTTTATTGAAGATATACTCACCGCTTATAGAGAAGGGGAACGATGTGGGGACATTGTAATCCAAAGCGATGGAAGTTTTCCATACCTGGGGCATTCTGAAATCGGGGTCAATACCGTTGATCTGGGAAGGTTTCACACCGTCTTCAGGACTTATGGATGTGGGGAATTTGTCCGGATCCAGGCTGTGGAGTTTCGCAATCAGTTCATCCACATCGGTGATCATGTCACCCTCGAATGCCGCCAGAAGGGGATCGGGGTTGGCAACTCCGGCGGTATACCTTGTGGAAATCGATGCGATGTTCTGTACCATACCCGAGTTGGTTGGCATATTGGTGAAGAATACCAGGGGAAGGCGTCCCGAGAACAAACCGGTACCGCCGCGGACTTTTAGCGAACGGTTTCCAAAAACGTCCCAGTTAAATCCAATGCGCGGAGAAATCTGGAGTTTCGGTTTGGGCCACTTGCCGGTATCAATGCTCTTCCCATCGTATTCAATTTCATAAATGGCGTTGTTACGCATCAAGTCTTTATTGTTGAAAATAATCTCATCCAAACGCACACCGTAAGTCAATTTAAAGTTATTTCCCAGACTCCATTCGTCCTGCATGTACAGACCAAACTGGTTGAAGCGAACGCGGGCAGCCGGGTTTAGTTCTCCGTCATAGCCGTAGGTAAGACATACTGATTCAGGGGCAGCGCCTGTCAGAAAATCGTCCATACTGTGGTAACGGTAGTAACCCGTTCCGTTTCTCATATAAGAATTGTCAGCCATCTGGTATTCGAAGCTGAGTCCGGCGGTTATTTTGTGGTTGCCCTTATATATGGTAATATCATCCTTCGCGTTAATTACAGTGTTATGCACCCCGTTGTTCCAAGTAAACAGTTCGTAACCGGCAGACATATAGGGCATAACATTCTGGATGATTTTTCCATTATCTACAGTATAGCCATCCAAGATATCAATGAAAGGAAATTTTGCAGAAGAAGATCCGCGGATATCATCCAACTGGGAATAGGTTACCAGAAGCTGGTTGGAAACGTTGTCCCCAAAACGGCTGTTAAGGTCTACAGAAACGGAATTAACTACGTTGTCCATAGAGTACATGGAATTGGCAAAAGCCATGGAGTACTGACCCAGGCGGCTTTCCGTAGTACGTTTTATAACGTTGGAGGAAGATGCGTTGGTGTTGTTCCATCCCCTGTTCAAGGTGTAGTTATAACGAACTGCCAGGTTGTGGTTCTGGCTGATATTCCAGTCTATACGGGCCAATATTTTCATATTGCTTTCATCGGCCGGATAATCGGTATAAGAACCTGTATCATACCCGTATTTGCTGCTCAGGAAATCAGACACCCGTTTCATATCGGCCATAGTGGTACGGGAAATATACAGGTCGGTATTGGCCACGCCGTCTTCTGAAGGTCTCCAACGGTTTACGATGGTGGGTGTTTTTGTGTATTCAAAATTGACAAAGAAGAACAGTTTGTTCTTTACAATGGGACCACCCAGTGTAAGTCCGTAAGTGGTATTACGGTCTATACCCCTGTCACCCATTTCAACACCGTCAATGTTATTGCCCCGCATATTTTCATTGCGGTGATAAGCATAGGCACTTCCTCTTAAAGTATTGGTACCCGATTTTGTAATAGCGTTGACGCCACCGCCAATGAAATTGGTCTGACGAACATCAAAAGGAGCTATCACTACTTGTACTTCTTCTATAGCATCAATGGAAATTGGGGTTCCGCCTCCGGGGAGGCTGGAGCTCAAACCAAAGTTGTTGTTGAAGTTGGCTCCGTCAACGGTAAAGTTGGATGAACGGCCATCGCCACCGGCAAAGCTCATACCATTCCCTCCGTAAGGAGAAAGTTTTGCTACGTCTGTAATGCTCCTGCTTATGGTAGGTAATTCCTGAATGTTCCGGCTGGAAATATTGGTAGAAGAGCCAAATTTTTCTCCGGCAAAAGCAGAAGAAGCAGAAGCAACTATCACAATATCCTCCAGTTGAACCGCTTCTTCCCGGAGTTCAGTACTTAAATTGTAAAGATCACCAAGTTGAAGGGTAATGTCGGTAAAATTCATAGTCTTGTAGCCAACATAAGAAATTTCGACTGTGTAGGGGCCCCCGGTACGCATACCCTGAATGGTATAGCGACCGTCGATGTTGGTTACGGCAGCGTACATGGTTCCAGAGGGTACGTGGGTAGCTACTACAGTAACGCCAACAGCAGGAATCCCCGTCTCGTCAGTAATTTTACCTCCGAGAGACGAGGTGGTTACCTGTGCGTAAGCACCCACACTTAGAAACATGATCGCCACAAGAGCGAGAAAACATTGAATTGTTTTTTTCATAGATGTTTATTTAGGTTGTTATAAGTGACTAAAAAAAGGTTTCCAAACTCGGTACAAATATATTACAATTCACTAAGAGTATAAATTAAATTTTCATTACAAATTTTCAATTCAGGCCCCAGTCCTCAGGAGTACAGGATGCCTCAACAATTTCTTCAATATTATCAGGCAAATTGTGGAAGAAATCAAAGCCTGTCAGAGCTTCGATTTCTTTAATATTTTTAGCATCAGCGGCTACAGGATTTTCTGCGGTGTACGAACGGTTCTCATACCAGAAACCAATGGCGGAATACCCGTTATTCTCCGCCTGACCGGCTTTATATTGAAGCAACACCTTATAATATATCCTGGGAACAGCCACCTGATTGCCGTCGTTGTCGCTTATATATTCAACGGTTTGATCTTCGGGGGTCCGAATCATGGCTCCCGTAACCACGTATAAAGTATCGCATTCCCGGGCCCAATCTCTGACTTTTATTTCCAGTCCGGCCCATAAGTTTTGATTGAGGGACGGATCTTGTGCAGTCAAATTGGTAAAGTAAAACGTACTGGCATTAACATCCTGCGAAAACAAACGGTCAGCAGAAGGCAATTGATGTCCCCTGTCATAAGAGGATCCTCCAAAAGAATAAAATAAAGCGGGCTGGTAGCGTTTGGGAACTTTCGGGTTATAATCCCATGCATCGGTCCGGCTTCCGCTGCCTATAATATCCGTATAAAGCGGGTAAGCCACCCATAAAGCCAGGCGGTTTTGTGTGTCGTACCAGAAAGAATAATTGCGGACACTTTTTCCCCTCAGACTTGTCATGTGTGAGATATAGGCAAATGCATCTTCCGGTTGGACTTTTGGTAATTCCATCCAGGACTTCACCGGATCGGAGACCAAAGCCTCATAAGGACTTTGTGTAACGTGCAGGGTCAGTGTTTGCGTGGCAATTGCTTCATCGGTTGTGGTAAAGACGATATCAGCCGAACGGGGTTCAGAAACAGACGGATTTTGTGTATAAGTAACCGTTACCGGAGAAGAACCACTCCCTGAAGAAGGCGACACGGTAAAACCTTCCGGATCACCGGATGAGACCGTCCAGTCTACATTGCCGGCTATGGATACGGTAAATTGACCTGCTTCTCCGGAAACTTCTTTTTCTGTTGTATACAAAGAAAAAGTCGGTGTAGTATAAAAACGATCACCTGTTAACCCTTCCCAATCAGAAACCCTGGCAAATGATATCTGGTAACGTCCGTCATATACTCCGGCAATCCCTTTAAGCACTCCGCTGCCCGAGGGTACGGTAACGTCTTTAAACGAAGAATATTTGGAAGAAAAAACATCAAATGTCTCCTCGCTCCGAGCTATCATACCAATAGAAGTATGAGCCGAACCGACTACAAACGTTTTGTTCAGGTCTTCGTCCATCACCTGGACCGAAGGTATGGCAACATACATAGACTCATAATCCCCCGTAAGCAGCTGGGCTGCTGAAATTTCCCTTGCGGTAACCGTTTCTGTTCCAACCTTGGTGATGTTGGACAACGGAATACCATTCACCTGGAGGGGTCCGTTGTTATAAACGGATAAGGTTTGGCCCATGAGTTGGATCTCTACCTTATCTCCCTGTTTGAAAGTGGTATTGTTTTCTGCACAATAGAGTTGAATACCGGCCTCTCCGTCGCTTACGACAATAGCCTTCATGGAAGTATAATTGTTCAGGCCCCCGTTGTCTGTATGCATGAAATTGCTAATTACCGTAGCCTCAACCACTATTTTTTCGGTAATCGTAACATCCGTTCCTTTGTATAGGTCACGTACCTGAGCCACGCTCTGTGTAAGAACCTCCTTCTCTTTCTGGGTAACTGTAATGTGCACGTTTTTCTCTGCTGAAGAAACCGTAATACCTGCGGTACGGTCGGCCCCTGCATTGGCTTGTACAGAAACGGTCAATGTGCCGTTCCCCTGCCCCATTTGCGGTGTAACGGTAAACCACTTGCCATCACCGGAGTCCCAGGTTTCTGAAATGACCCAGTTGCAATTGGCAGAGATCTGTACAACCTGTTCACCTGCTGCGGCATCAAAGGTAACCTGCGTCTTGCTTGCGGATAGAGACTGTGGCTCCGGGACCGGCTCCCGGCCACATGCGGCAAGAAAAAACGCCAGGATCATAAGCACAACCTTGACTTTTCTGTGCTGCATATATTTTTCTGTTTTCATCGGGGTTATCACTTATATGGAATTCTGTCCGTCAAAAGGCAAAAATAAAAAAATATATACCTCTAAAAATTGCAACCTGCATGCAAACGTATTAAACAGCCGTAAAGTGCTGTTTATAAGTAAAATAAATTATCAACAAAGGCCCGTTTTTTATAAACAACAACTTTTATAATTAATCTTGTCGAAAGATTTTCTACCTTTGCCTCCCGATTGACATACTTGTGGACAGATTTGCCTGCTTGCAACCACTTAAAAATGCTAAAATGAGAACACTCTTCACTTCTGAATCGGTGTCTGAAGGACACCCCGACAAAGTTGCCGACCAAATTTCCGATGCCATACTGGATGAATTTTTAAGACAAGACCCCGAGTCCAAAGTCGCTTGTGAAGTCTTCGTAACCACCGGCCTGGTGGTAATAGGCGGCGAAGTCCGCTCCGAAGCCTGGGTTGATATTCAGCAGGTAACCCGCCGGGTCATCGCCGATATCGGATATACCCGGGCCGAGTATAAGTTCGAAGCCGAATCCTGCGGCATTGTTTCTGTAATCCATGAACAATCTTCCGATATCATAAGAGGTGTGGTCAGGGAAAATCCCGAAGACCAGGGAGCCGGTGACCAGGGAATGATGTTCGGTTACGCCTGTACAGAAACGGAAGAATTCATGCCCCTGCCCATAGTGTTGTCACACATCACTTTAATGGAACTGGCAGCCATAAGAAAAGAAGGAAAACAGATGCCTTACCTTCGTCCCGATTCCAAATGCCAGTTTACCGTTGAATACGACGAAAACAAAAAAGCACAGCGGATAGACACACTTGTTCTGTCCACACAACACGATCCTTTTGCCGGAGACCTGGAAATGCAACAACAGATCACCCGGGATGTCCAAACTATATTATTGCCCCGCCTGATTGAAAAAGTGCATCCTTCACGAAAACACCTTTTTGATCATGACATGAAACTTTTGATCAATCCCACCGGAAAGTTCGTTATAGGAGGTCCTCACGGAGATACCGGTCTGACAGGACGCAAGATCATCGTGGACACATACGGCGGTCGCGGAGCTCACGGAGGCGGTGCTTTTTCAGGCAAGGATCCAAGCAAAGTAGATCGCTCTGCCTGTTACGCAGCCCGCCATATTGCGAAAAACCTGGTCGCTGCCGGAGTGGCTGAAGAAGTCCTGGTACAGTTGGCCTATGCCATTGGTGTGGCACAACCCGTTAGCGTAAATGTAAACACCTTTGGAACTTCAAAAACAGCCGCCTCTGATGCAGAAATTTCCCACGTCATCTCCCAGGTGTTTGACCTGAGACCTGCAAGAATCATAGAAGAATTACGCCTGAAAAATCCAATTTACAGGGCCACCTCCAATTACGGCCATTTTGGACGGGATCCTTTCAGAAAAGACGGGATCGAGTATTTCTCATGGGAAAAAACCGATTACGTGAATGTGCTTAAATTAAGATTACTCTAAAGAAAAGACTTTCCACGACCGGCCTTCTTTGCGTAATGCAATGACAGATTCACCCGGTTCAGGCAGTTTGTCAAAATCCACCCGGTAACGGATCCGGACAGTATCTCCCGCCATTTTTTCCGGGGTCTCCACTTCTATTCCGACAGTGGAAAGATAATTCTTCACTTCAATGGCTTCCTCGTCCGTCAACGAGTCAAGTATAGCCGCAGACTGATCAAGAATACCATATAATTCAGGTGCCGCATACTCCCTTGCCCCGTTAAAATCGGAAGCAAAGAAACATTCAAGAAAATCCTGTGCCACCTTGCCCGGCTCTTCCACACGGTTACAACCGGAAAGAAATAATGCTCCTGCTAAAACGATAAGTACCTTTCTCATATTTTGAATTTAAAATGTTATTCAAGGAAGACTATGGTAATACCGGCGCCTCCCCGTTCTACGTGTTCTTCTTCGAAAGAAACAACTCCCGGAACCGTTTTCAGGAATTTCCGGATTTCTGTTTTCAAAACACCTGTACCGGTCCCGTGTAATATTTCCAATCGACCGGCTCCTGTCATGAAAGCATCATCCAGGAAACGGGAAACTTCCTGCAACGCTTCATCAGCCCGCATACCCCGGACGTCCAGGCGTGAAGAAAAATTCAGGTGTCGGGAGGCAATACCGTCAGGAATGGCTCCCTGAACACTTCTAAAGGTTTTGGTATGTTGTCTGTATTCGTTTTGTGATATTTTTTGCAGACCGTCTATATCCACCCAGGTGATGATCTGCCCGGTCCCGACGCCGGCCTTTTTCCCTTTCATTTTCAGGATCTCTCCCACGATTGTACCGTCATTGGTTTTCACCTTATCTCCCGGCCCGGGAGGCTGCTGTATATCGTTTGGTACATTGTCTTTCTGACTTTTTTTTCTTTCCGGACCTCCCTCTTTGTCTCTTCTTTGTTTTCTTTTTTCATTCGCCTCTTTTCGTTTTTTGAGCTGTTCCATCTTACGGGTAATCTTATCATCCTGCAGATCTTCACTTGCTTTTATCAAAGACTCTTTAAAATGATGAAGGTCTTCGCGGGCAAGTTTGGTCTTCTCTTTCTCTGCCTGTGATTCGCGGATCTCCTTTATGGTGTTTTCTACTTTTTTGTTTGCCGTTTCTACGATCTTCAGGGCGTCCAGCCGTGCCTGTTCCAGCATTTTTTTCCGGAGGGAACGGATCTCGGTCAACTCGGCCTGGTACTTATCCGTAATGTTTTCGAGTGTTTTGTCCGTTTGTTTGATCCGGGCCACTTTTTCTTCCCATTTACGGCGGTTCCGGGCAATGTTGCGGATATACCTTTCGGTTTCCACAAAACCGGCACCGGCTTTTTCCTGGGCTTTGCGTATAAGATCATCGGGCAATCCCATTTTTCGGGCCAGTTCAAAAGCGAAAGAGTTCCCTGGCACCCCTGTTTCAAGTTTGAAAAGCGGGCGGATGTGTTGTACGTCAAACTGCATGGCCCCGTTCAGGACACCTTTACTTGTGGTGGCAAAAAATTTCAGGTTGGTGTAATGCGTTGTGATCACTCCATAAGATCCGCGTTGCTCCCATTGTTCCAGCAGGGCTTCGGCTATGGCACCGCCGGCGGCAGGTTCGGTTCCGGCCCCAAATTCATCAATCAGGATCAGAGACTTATCGTCGGAATGATTGAGGATTTCCCGCATATTCAACAGATGGGAACTGTAAGTGCTCAAATCGTTTTCCAGTGACTGTTCATCGCCGATGTCAAGGAAAAGAGATTCAAAAACGCTTAATTCGGAGGTTTCCGAGGCAGGGATCAGCAACCCGCATTGGAACATGTATTGCAGCAAACCGACCGTTTTCAGGCAGACCGATTTTCCTCCCGCATTGGGCCCGGAAATAAGCAGGATCCGCTTTGCCGGATCGATCTTTAAAGTCAGCGGTACGATGGATTTTCCTTCTTTTTTCAGAGCCGGTTCCAACAGGGGGTGACGTGCTCTTAACAAAAAGAGTCCCGTCTCATGGGACAGAACGGGTTTACCGGCTTCCATTCGTATTGCGGCCCTGGCCTTTGCCCTAAGAAAATCTATCTTGCCCAGAAATTCCGCCTGTGCTATAAGATCAGAGATATACGGTTGCAGGAATCCGGCAAAGTCGCGCAGTATGACAAGGATCTCACGTTGTTCGGCAAAGCCGAGTTCCTTTATCTCGTTATTCAGATTGACCACCTCTGCCGGTTCAATAAAAACGGTTTTCCCACTGGCCGATTCGTCACAGATGTACCCTTGGATCTTTTTCTTGTTGGCAGCAGGAATAGGAATAAGCATCCTTCCGTCGCGGACTGAAACCGAGGCTTCCGGGTCTGTAACACCTTGTTCCTGTGCTTCTTTTAAGATACTGTGTATTTTTCGCAGCACCTGTTGTTCTTTTCTTTTCAGGGAACTCCTGATCTCTGCCAGTTGGGGTGAGGCATTGTCCCGGATGGCTCCGTAACGGTCCAGTAATTTATCCAGTCTTTGCAGAATGGCCGGAAAAAAGGATACGGGAGCGCACAATCCCTTTAGTGCCGGATAGGCAACTTCTTTGGACCCGGAGAAAAAATGTAGTACCGAGCGGACAGTTACCAGGGCCGTCTGTAATCTGACCAGTGAAAGCACATCGGGATAAAAAGAAGGCTGAACCTCCATTTGTTTGAGGAAAGAAAGGGTGTCCTCATACCCGTTTTCCGGGAATTTTTGCTCAAACAGACAAATTTCCCGCATCTCGGCCGTACGTTCCAGTTCCGGTTCCAATACGGAAGCATCTGTCAAAAAATCGATATGATCCACAAGATCACGCCCGGCTCTGCTCATGCACAATTGCATGAGCATTTCACGAATTCTGTCAAACCCAATTTTTAGCTCAAATCCGGCCGGATAAATCATCACAGATTACTTATGAAAGGCATTTTCCAAATCCAGACGCAGTTCGGCCATTCCGCTCAAAGTTTTGATCACACCGTCTTGCATAGTGGAGATATTGCCCGTTTCTTCCGAAATAACAATAACAAAGGCATCAGTCTGTTCACTCAGTCCCGCCCCCGCACGGTGTCTCATGCCAAAGTAAGGAGGGATCCCCTGGCTCTCGGACATGGGAAAAGTACACCTTACGGCCTGTATTCGGCTATTGGATATAATTATTCCGCCATCATGCAAAGGACTGTTCCTGAAAAAAATATTCTCTATGAGCCGGCTTTGGACACGGGCATCTATCCGGTCCCCGGTCTCGGCAATAAAACCCAGCGAGGCAGAACGTTCTATGGCCATAAGCGCCCCGGTTTTTCTCTCTGCCAAACGGCTGCATGCCTGAATGATCTCTTCCAGCACATTCTTGGAAATGGGGTCAGGTCCCTGACGGAATAAGGTTTCCAGCAATCCCCGGCGTCTTCCTTCCCGGGTATATCTTGATCCCAGGCGTAAAAGAAAACGGCGTATCTCCTGTTGAAAGACCACGATCAAAGCCAGCACACCCACACTGATCACCTTATCTAAAATAGTGGTCAGTAATTCCATATGAATGGCTTTAACAATAAGCCAAATAAAATAAACAAAGAGGATCCCCACAAAAATGCTTACGGCAGCCGTTCCCCGGATGATCTTATACACCTGGTAGATCAAGAGACCCACCAGAATGATATCAATGACATCTATTATATCCAGTTGCAGAAAGTCAGGCATAGCGTGCAAATATACGTTTTTATTCTACATAAGCGAGCGATGCGAAATGCATACGGACCTTCGGATTCTTGTCCAGAATGGCATAGGCGCAACTTTCCATTGTCGCCCCCGTGGTGATCACGTCATCTACTATCAAAATATCTTTATAAGATACCTTTTCTGCCGTAAAAGCGTGTTTCATGTTCTCTCTTCGTTCTACCCGGTCGTAGACGATCTGACTGGTTTTTTCCCAAACCCTTTTTACCGATACCGTATCCATTTCCCATCCGGATGATGCTGCAATGCCGGCGGCAAACCACTCGGCCTGGTTATAACCTCTTCTTCTGCGTTTCTGCACAGTCATCGGCACCGGAATGATCACAGGCACGTGACTACTTAAAGGAGAAGCGGCTAATTCTTTCCCGAACAATGTCCCCAGATAAAAACCGATCTCCCGTTCTCCCCCGTATTTGAAACGATGCAGTAATTTACGGTAGGGGCTGTCATCCCTGAAAAAAAGAAAAGCCGATGCGTAAAGAAATGGCAAACCGCCGGAAAACATACCGGCCAATACATTGTCTTTATCCGTCCAGAAATGAGTTCTGGGAAGATCGTACAGGCAAGACAGGCATATGACCTTCTCACCGGGTGTCAATTCTTTCCCGCATACCGCACAGAAACACGGAAAGCTCATATTCCTCAACTTACCGGGCATACCGTTCAAATTTACGAATATTTGCTATATTTGTTCGCATGAACCGGAAAGGATTTTTGGGAATCTTCTGTATGCTTTTGCTTATGGGTTGTGAAAATCCGCGTCTTCATCTTCTTAATGTATTTAAAAGCATTGAAGTAGAGGTAAGTCAAAATTCCGTAGCACACCCTCTTTTGACAGACATATGCAATCGTTACGGACCGCGAATGGCCGGGACAGAATCCGCTGCAAGAGCAGAAGAGCTGGCAGCCATTCTTTTCCGTTCTTACGGATACCGGGACGTTTTTTTTCAGCCTTTTACTTACAATCAATGGCAACGAGGAATGGCCCTGCTGCGTATAGACACGGCCGGAAGTTTTGTTGAATTTCCCTCGCTGGCGCTAGCATACACGCCTTCCGGAAATGTCAGTTCTGTCATTGTGGACGCCGGGAATGGGCTTATTGAAGATTATGAACGGATAGATGTCTCGGGAAAGATCGTCCTGATTCATTTGGGTCTGTTACCAGGAACCCCGGAAAATGTAAAGAATACGCACAGGGCTCAGAAATTGGCACTGGCCGTTGCACAGGGAGCTGCCGGGTGTATTGCGGTTAGTTCTGTCCCCGGAGACCTTCCCACGACAGGAACGGCAACTCTTGACGGAGGCATGATAAAGATCCCGGCCGTAAGCATATCCCTGGAGAGAGGCCTGCAACTCAGAAAATGTCTGGCTCAAAGGGAATGCTATGCCCGAATTCAAACCGAGAACACCTGCAGACCGGCTACAGCCCGCAACGTTGTAGCACGTATGGAAGGGTATGAACTGCCCGGAGAAACCATAGTCATTGGGGCTCATCTTGACTCCTGGGATATTTCACCCGGGGCTCTGGACAATGCTTCGGGGGCCGTTTCCGTATTGGACATTGCCAGGACGTTCCGTGCGTTGGATCTGAAAACAAGACGTACAATTGATTTTGTACTTTTCATGGCAGAAGAAGAAGGCCATTACGGATCCGAATTATATGTCAGGGAAGCCCGCCACCGGAACCGGCTGCAGGGTATACGATACATGTTCAATCATGATATGACCGTAAACACTTACGGGTTCAACCTTATGGGACGTTATGAATCAGAAGATTTTTTCAGGGAGACCGGGGATCTGATCCACCTGACCGATTCTTCGTTTTCAAACACCATTGACCATTTCACCTACCTTGGAAGTGATCATGTTCCATTTATTTTTGAAGGGATATCCACGTTTACGCCTCTTTGCCGTTACCAGGATTACCATTCCTACCACACAATTGCTGACACACCTGATTTGATAACACCCCTGATGCTGGAAAAGAACGTAAAAATATCCGCCATGATACTTTACGCTCTGGCCAATGCCCGGGAACTTCCCGCATCTTTGTTCACCTCAGAACAAACCAGGCAATACCTGATCGACAACGACCTGCAGGAATCACTGGTTGTATCGGGTGATTGGATCTGGGATTGAACTATTGTTACTAATTATATATTGAAATGAAACGTTTTTATCTTCTTACCGCGCTTATCTTTTCTTTGTTTTGGACAAGTTGCACGCCTCATGACAGCATTGATGATTTTGTCCCTGAATTTTTTGTTGAAGAACTTAACATCTGGGATTTTACCATCGGAGATGCCGTGTCTGCATTATTCAACGAATTGGAAATTGACCCGGAAGATCCTACAGTCAGTACTATTATGGGTTTTTTGAAAAGTTATACCGGCAAAGAAATTCGCGGTGTAGCTATTTCCTACAAAACGGTTGACCCGTTTGGTGAACCGGTGCTGGGAACGGGCGCCTTTTTCTACCCTAAAGACCTAAACCCCAGGGGCATAGTTGAGGTTCCGCCCATTGCCTACCTTGACAGGGGAGCCAGTGCGGCTATATACTTAGGAAGAAATCGTTTTTTTGTAGAGGCTTTCCCTCTCATACTTAATTACATAACCATAAATACGGATCTCCTGGGAGTTTTGTATACCGAGGACATACCCAGGCCTTTTCTGCACGATGCCAATACAGGGATCGTTGCCTATCATATGCGAAAAGCCGTGGAAGAATACCTGATGCTTACTGAAAATTACAGACTGGACAACCACAGTACAGTTATGGGCTATTCCCTGGGAGGGGCTTCTGCCATGTCCATTGCCAAATACTATACCACTAATCCAACCGGCATAAAAGTGGATCAGGTTTTTACCGGGGGCGGCGTTTACGACGGGATGGAAGCGTTCAGGGCTTACGCCAGAACGGGAAAAAGCGATTACCTGGCCATTCCCACGGTAATTATTGCTATGGATACTTTTTATGATCTGGGATTGGATTACAGTAAGATCTTTGCCAACGGGATGGAAAATCCCGTAAATTCTCCTGATCCTGTCGCCGGCGGAGACGGTTACGCCTATTGGTTTGACGGGACACACAGTTCAGGAAGTATTCACAGACGTTGGGGCAGTGATCTGCATAATTACATGCATGAGGATTTCTTTCATGATGAGCCGCAGGGAGAATTTTTAAAATTGAAGGAATGTATGCAGATCAATTCGTTGGTATACAACTGGACTCCCGGCCCGTTTCTGGATATTAATGTTATCCACAGCGGCGAAGACAACCTGATCCCGGTTGATTGTGCAGACCTGTTATTCCGGGTATATAAAGAAAAAGGCTGTGCCATACATTATAACCGGACTACCGGGGACCATTACGAAGCCGGAACGGAATTCACGCTTACAGCCATGCTTTACCTGCTGGCAAAATGACGTATAATTATAAAAGCTACGTATGGGTAAAAAACATTTTCTAAGGATTGCCGTTATACTACTTCTCAGTTCGTGCTGGTATTGTACTCCACACGACAACATGAAAGATTTAACCCCTCACTACTTTGTGGAGGAACTGGCTGTCTGGGATTTCACGGCTTATTATGCCCTGGAATCTATCCTGGGACTTATAGATAACCTGAACTTTGAAATTCCTCCGGAGACGGAAAACGTTTTGAATTCATTGTTCGGAAAAGGCCTGCAACGAGAAATACGCGGCGTTGCAATCTCTTACAACACCATAGATCCTTTTGGCAACCCCCTCATTGCGACCGGAGCGTTTTTTTACCCCAGAGACTTGAAGCCGGGAGGCATTGTGGAAATTCCGCCTATTGCCCTTATGAATGATAATGAAGCTCCTTCCCTTTACCTGGAACGAAAAGAATTTTCGTTTGAGAATGTCCCCTGTATGCTGGGTTATATAACTATCAATCCGGATTTTGTTGGAGTACGTCATACCCGGGACTGGCCCCGTCCCTACCTGATAGCCGAAAACGCGGGCATCGTGGCATACCATATGCGAAAAGCCGTGGAAGAATACCTGCTTTTAACAGAAGACTACCGACTGGGCAATCACAGTACCATATTGGGGTATTCCCTGGGTGGAAGTACTTCTATGGCCATGGCCTGGTACTACGAGGAAAACCCCACTGGGATAACCGTAGATAAAGTGATCACCGGAGGAGGTGTGTACGATGGTATTGAGGCATTCAGGGCTTATGTCCGTACCGAAAAAAACGATTATCAGTCAATTCCTATGGTAATCATGGGGCTTGATAAATATTACAGCCTGAACCTGGATTACAACAAGATCTTTACCAACGGCATGGAAAATTCTGTAAACTCACCGGATCCTGAAGAAGGAGGTGACGGATATGTATACTGGTTCAGCGGGAAACGAAGTCTTTCAAGCATTGTACGCCGCTGGGGGAGCAACTTGCGCAATTACATGCACGAAGATTTTTTCACCCCGGAACTTAACGGAGAGTTCCAAAAAATCAAAGAACCGCTGGAGATCAACTCTATTGTGTATAACTGGACGCCGCGTCCTTTTCTTGATATTCATGTTATCCATTCTATGGAAGACAACCTGATCCCTGTGGAATGTTCCGACCTTTTATACAGTGAGTATAAAAAAAGAGGGTGTTCCATCTCTTATGAGCGTACAACCGGTGATCATTTCCAGGCCGGATTAAAATTCATCGCTACTGCCGTGCTTTATCTTTTAATAAAATAATAAACATATGACTATTTTAACTACTGACCCTCACTGGATCTGGAAAGTATTCGCCATCGCGGGACCTCTGCTGTGTCTTATAGGCAATCTTTGGCTGGGATGGGGATTCGAAATTATTTCCTATCTTGTCGGACTGATTCTTTAACCAGAAAACAGAAATCGTTATGGAAGACTTTTTAAAGATTTCGGGAATCCTGGGATTATTTCTTACTATCCTGGCTTTTTTCTTTTTTAGCATTATGTAATAATTTGAACCTGTTATGACATTTGACTGGAACTTAATCCTCAAAATTGCAGGCATAGCCGGACCGATCATAATGATGATCTGCCTGATCATTCTGGCCTGGGGATAATTAAAATACACTGCAATGGATCTTATATCAAAAATACTGATCATCCTGGGCTCGATCATGTCCATCCTGGCTTTTTTTGTGCTGGGGTCATACTGATGTTGTCCTTCGTGTCAAAAAGGCTTCCGGGACATTTCCGGAAGTTTATTTGTTGTGTACTTATCTTGATCTGTTTTTCCTGTAGTAAAGCAGATCAGGTTGTTGATATGCCTGACGGGTACCTGGTGTCTGTCTTGCGCACGCAGGAATTCGGGATTCAGGAAATGATTGACCTGACACTCCGGGATTTTCCGGAACTGGACTTTTCCATGCTTGAATCGGTAACAGATTTGTTCAACCTTGAATTAAAAGTCAGGGGGACCGCTATCTCTTACAATACCACAGATCCCGGGAGCAATCCTGTGATAGCTTCCGGAATTATTCCCGATCTTTTAGGAAGAGGTGTGAGTAAAGACCTGCCTCAGCCTTTTCTGTTAATGGATCACTCCGGGAAGGTTTGTTATGACACGCATCTGGCTGCCATGGAATACTGCAGCAAGTATACCCAAACGCCGCTGCCTGCCAGCTGGTATGCATTAAACCTTGATTATTCCCAGGTATTCACCGGGGATTTGCTGACCAACCGGATAACATGGCTGGACAGGACAAGAAATGCCGGGCAGATGCGTGCCCTGACAGATCCCGATCTGCACACGTATATGCATCCCGATTTTTTCACTGTATCTTTGCATTCCATGGCAGAAGAATGGCACACCAAAACGCGCCTTTACCTGGGTCATGCCAAAGACGATCTGTCCGTTCCGTTTTCTGAAACACAAGCATTATATGACAACCTGAAAACGAAAGCTGACGTGACTTTGATCACGGGTAACGGAGGTCATTACAATTACGGAATAGAGTTTTTTATTACTGCCTGTCTGTATTTAACGGTTAACTGATTATGTCCCGCTATTTTATTGAAATTCTTAAAGAAGGTGATTTTTCCATTGAGGATGTTTTTGTTGAGGTAAAAAAAGATTTTCCTGCACTGGATCTCTCAAAGGCAGAGCCCGTTCTGACCACTTTCATTAAAATGAAAGTCCGCATTACGGCCATATCTTACAATACGATAGATCCCAGGGGAAATCCTGTCGTATCTTCTGGGATCGTTATGCGGCCCTTTAACAGAAGACCCCGGGGGGTATTGCATTTTCTGCCGTCTGCAAATATTGACAAATTCGGATCCGGCAGTGATGCCCTCCTGATTTTTGAAGGCGTTCTTGCTTTCCTGGGATATGTTGTGATTATTCCAGACCTGCTGGGAAACGGGATTACAAAAGACACCGTGGAATATCCTTTCCTAATAAGCGATAATACAGGACAGGTTGCTTACGATATGCATCGAGCCGCTATCGAATATTTCCTGGAAGTATTGGGACATCCCCTTCATAAACACATTTCCATAGGCGGTTATTCCATGGGCGGATCGGGAGCCCTGGCCCTGGTTCGTCATATTGAAAAAGAGAACCCCGGGGATATCATCATAGACCGGGCAATTATCGGAGGCGGTATATACGACCTGAACGTGGCTTTTGAAGAATTTGAAAAAACCGGGTTTGCACAATATCCCGCTGCTCCGGGAATTTTTAAGGCTTACGATAAATGGTATGATCTGAATCTGGATTATTCCAGGGTTTTTACCGGTCCACTGTTGGAAAATATGGACAGCTGGCTGGACCGGACCCATTTCCGGGATCAACTCATAGAATGGATAGGCCAGGATCTGCATAAGTATATGCACCCCGACTTTTTTACTACTGAAAGAAATCCTGAAATCATCAAACTTTGGGATAAATTCAGTGAAAATTCCCTGGTAGAGGGATGGATACCCAAAACGCATATACTGTTTTCACATGCCTCTGACGATCAGTCAGTACCAACACGTGTTGCTCAATATACATATGATCAGTTCAAAAAAAGAGGGGCTAAAGTTCGTATACGTTATGGAAAAGGAGGGCATTACGAATTCGGAAAATGGTATTTCCTAAGAATGGGGATTCACCTGATACTGAAACGAATGGCTTTTTGGAGGTTTCACTAATACAATAAAAAGAAAACACCATGTTACTATTAATGCAGGAAATCATCAATACCACCGCTAAGGCGGCAGAGGCGGTTACACCCGAAAAACTTTTTGACCAGATCAAAACATTATCCTTAACGGAACTTGGTGAAAAAATTTTATCATGGGCCGTGTCTTTTGGCGGAAGGTTATTGGCTGCCATTCTGGTTTTTATAGTCTTTCGGTGGGTCATTAAACGTATCCGCAGAAGACTTACCATAAGAATGGAAAAGAAAGAGAACTCGGCACTTATTCCTTTTACCAGAAACCTGGTATCCATATCGCTC
>JBAZHT010000029.1:0-21895 GCA_041652255.1 Bacteroidales bacterium | reverse complement strand
TAAACAGTGCCTCGGATACCCCGTAATCGTCAATAAAGTCAAAACGGGTAAAACGCATCTGTCGCACATTCATTTTGTAATTATAGGCATTGTTCAAAATAGCCGCAACTCTGCCGGCAACCTCCCCGTCTTTATATGCCAGGAACATTTTACAGGAAGCATAATCAAACGCCGCATTTTGGCGGGATCGAAATCCCTCATTTCTTCTGTAATCAATGTGGGAACAAAGCAGGAATTGTTCTTATACAGTCTGACCGGAAATTCAAAGAATTTTTTTTTGTTTGACCGGGAGGTTATCTCTTTAACAGTAATCATAAATAAATATAAAAAAACGAGTAAATTTGTACTTTATATCATTTTTCATACACATTTATATGGCAACTACATCAGATTTTAAAAACGGATTGTATATTTCTTTCAACGGGAAACCTTGTTCCATTATATGGTTTCAACACGTAAAACCCGGCAAGGGCGCCGCTTTTGTAAAAACGAAATTGCGCAATCTGGAAAACGGCCGCGTTTTGGAAAACACCTTCAATGCCGGAGAAAAAGTGGAAACCATCCGCGTGGAAAGACGCCCTTATCAATTCCTCTATAAAGACGATATGGGATTTAATTTTATGCATACCGAGACTTTCGAACAAATATCCCTTCAACCGGACCTGATTGAGAATCCCGATCTGATGAAAGAAGGACAATGCGTGGAAATGATGTTCCTGGCAGACGAAGAACGGGTTCTGACTTGTGAATTGCCTCCTTTTGTGGAAATGGAGATCACATATACCGAACCTGCCGTTAAAGGAGACACAGCTTCTACCAATGCCCTGAAAGCAGCTACGCTTGAAACCGGCGCCGAGATTATGGTTCCCCTGTTCATCAACCAGGGTGAACGCATTAAAGTGGACACACGCACCCGGGCTTATTCGGAACGGGTAAAATAACCTTATTATGAAAACATGGCTTACGGCCTTCGCGGCCTTAATGATCGTCCTTTCGTGCAACAACACGGGAAATGTCCCTACACCCGGACAGGTAGCTTCGGGAATCCTGGAACGGCAGTCAGAAATTGCACTGGCAACGCTGTCCGGGGATTGGGAAACGGAACGTATGCGCCGTATAGCCCTGGATTTTAATAAAACAGAAGAGGAAGCCCTGGCTTATATACGTCGTTATTTCCCCGATGTCACACTTGATCAATTGAAAAAGTGGGAAAAATCCCGGGCGTTGGAATCAATGTTCATAAATGGAGAAAAACGTTATTTTTCAAGGGCTTTCAGGAACCTCTTCCGGATTGACAGTACGTGCCGGGAAAAGTTCGTGGAAATCAACGGGCCCGAGGAAGATCCCAAAGCTTTGCTCCTTAAGGAACACCTCCCCCGTGTGGTAGAACTTACCAAAAAAAAAGGTGTTAACAAAGTAGAACACGTCACTTATTCCATTACTTATACACTGACCGTCCCGGCCAATACCGTTCCCGGTGGAGAGATCATAAGGGCATGGATGCCTCTGCCGCGAACCGATGTCCCCCGCCAAAAAGATTTCAGACTGACTGAAGTTTCTGAACCCCATTACATCATCTCTCCGGATCATTATGTACACAAATCCATTTATATGGAAAAAGAGGCCGTCAAAGACAGTTCTGCTGTTTTCAGCTATTCATTTACTTATACAGCTTATGCACAATACGACCAATTTGATCCTCTGAAGGATATACTTCCCTATGACACACTAAGCCTGGAATACCGTCAATACACCCAGGCCGTACCTCCTCATATAGTCACAGACGGAAAAGTCGCTGAACTGGCTAATAAAATTGCGGGTGATGAAACAAATCCGTACCTGAAGCTTCGGAAAATATTTACCTATATAAGCCGAAACTATCCCTGGGCGGGAGCCCGGGAATATTCGACCATTGAAAGCATTCCCCTTTACGTATTGGAAAACGGACACGGAGACTGCGGTCAGGTAAGTTTGCTCTTCATTTCCATGTGCCGGAGCCTTGGCATTCCGGCCAGGTGGGAAAGTGGTTGGATGTTGCATCCGGGAGCCGTGAACCTTCATGACTGGGCCGAGGCTTATCTGGAAGGCATCGGCTGGATCCCGGTAGATCAGTCATTCGGCTTGCAACCGCAACCTGTTGAGCATTTTTATTCCCGAGGCATAGATGCATACCGCATGGCTGTGAATACAGATATCGGAGGTGCTTTTTTCCCTGCAAAGATCCATTTTCGTTCAGAAACCGTAGATTTTCAACGCGGGGAAGTAGAATGGCGCGGAGGCAACCTTTATTTTAACGAGTGGGAATACCAATTGCAGGTCCATCCTTCCGGCAAATAGACAAACCGTCCCCAAGTGGAAGCAGTACCGTGGAAACTTCCTGGTCCTGTGACACCATGCAGTTGTATGCCCGCAATCCTTCGGTTTGCGGGTCTTTGTGTTTTGGATCGGCTACCTTTCCGTCCCATAGTACGTTGTCGGCAATAATATATCCCCCCTGTGTCAGAACCTGTTTAGCGGCCATGTAATAATCACAGTATTCCCGTTTGTTGCCGTCAATATATACCAATTGACAGGTATATCCGTTTTGTAACAGACGGGGGATCACTTCCAGGGCATTGCCGTTATGCAGGTTTATTTGTCTTTCCAGACCGCTGCGACGGAATGCTTCCATAATCAGGTCATTATTTTCATCAAAGATTTCAATGGTATCAATCCTTCCTTCCGGAGTCAACCCCCGTCCCATACAAATGGACGAATAACCGGTAAAGGTACCAATTTCCAGAATATTCCCGGGACGTATCATTTTTACCAGCATTGTGAGCAAAGAGCCCAATGGTTCTCCGCTTAGCATTCTGGGGTGAACACATCGGTAATGTGTCTCGCGTTCCAGCCATTCCAAAACCGGATCCTTTTGTCTGGAATGGTCATTCAGGTATTTTTTTAAAACTTCTGTAATCATCAAATATATACCAGGGTACACCTCCTGGATTTGTCCCATATTTCATTGGCCACATGCAGTACCTGTTGGGGAGTTACAGCAGCGATCATGGCAAGCATTTGTGCGTGTGAAATGACCTTTCCGAATGCCAACAGGCTTTTTCCCATGGAAAGGCACTGCACTTCATGGTTGTCTTCGGTTATGGACATTTGGCCTGTCAGTTGTTTTTTGGCCCGTTCCAATTGCATGGATGTCATCGTGAAGGCAGCATATTCCCGGATCACCTTCTCTGTTAATTCCCGGCAACGGTCCAGATTCGGTCCGTCCGTTCCAAAGTAGATACCGGCAAACCCGGTATCCATATAAGGAGAATAGGATGCTTCCACAGTATAGACCAATCCGTATTTCTCTCTTAAAACCATATTCAGCCTGGCATTGGAAGCCGGTCCTCCTATCAGGTTCATCAACAATACAAGAGGGATCCGGTTTTTGTCGTGAAGTCCGTATGCAAGAGAGCCTGTAAGGCAATGTGTTTGATAAGTGCCCCTTTTTTCCTTGTCGTTGAATAAACAGGACGGAACAACCATGGGAGTGTTTATTTGAACCTGATCCGGTACGGTCCCGGTATACTGAAAAAATTCTTTGCCGTAATATTTTTCCGCCATGGCAAGGGCCCGTTGCGGAGATATATTGCCTACAATGCTCAGAGACATTTGTTCGGGACGAAACCGTTCCTTCAGGAATTCATTCAGGTGCTCAGACGTGATCTTTTTAAGCTCCCGGGGAATCCCAAGAATGGGTTGGGACATGGGTGTTCCAATGAATAGTTTTTCTTCAAATTTGTCATATATCAGATCTGTAGGCGAATCTTTATACGAACGTATCTCATCCAGGATCACGTCCCTTTCCTTGATCATTTCGTTGGGTGGAAATACCGAATGTAAAACCATATCGGAGATCAGTTCCAGGGCTTTATTCAGATCTTCCCGCAACACGGTGGCGTGAAGCACCAGTTCTTCCTTGGTGGTAAAGGCATTGATCTCCCCTCCCAGTCTTTCCAGACGGTTGTTGATGTGATAGGATTTCCTTTTGACCGTTCCTTTGAACAGCATATGTTCGCAAAAATGTGCCAGTCCCGCCAGTCCCGCAGGTTCAAAACGGGTACCGGCCAATGTAGTCAATGCACAATAACTGACCGGAGAGGTTGTTGTCAGGACCGCACATTTCATACCGGATGAAAGAGTGGTAATAAAGACGGATTTCATAGTTTTTGTCATAGTCACCGGAGGCCGCAAAAATAGGGATAATTTCTTATCTTTGCATCTTATGGATCAATTTGTGGTATCAGCAAGAAAATACCGTCCTCAACAATTTAGTGACGTTGTTGATCAGGATAATATCGTAACTACCCTGAAAAATGCCATAGCCAGAAAACAACTGGCTCACGCATATCTGTTTTGCGGGCCCCGGGGAGTGGGTAAAACCACTTGTGCCCGGATCTTTGCCAAGACAATCAACTGCCTCCATCCCGCGGAAAACATGGAGGCATGCGGAACATGTGAATCCTGTATCTCGTTTGCCGAAGGCAGGTCTTATTCCATACATGAACTGGATGCCGCTTCCAACAACTCGGTAGATGATATCCGGGAATTGATAGATAAAGTTCGCATTCCGCCGCAAGTGGGAAAATACAGTGTGTATATCATAGATGAAGTACACATGCTGTCCCAGTCTGCATTCAATGCTTTTCTCAAAACGCTGGAAGAACCTCCTTCCTATGCATTGTTCATACTGGCCACAACCGAGAAGCATAAAGTATTGCCGACCATTCTTTCCAGATGCCAGGTTTTTGATTTCAACCGCATCTCAATAAAAGCCATGATGATTCATCTGGAAGAAGTTGCAAAAAAAGAGGGGGTTACCATTGGACGGGATTCGTTGGGCGTTATTGCCCAAAAAGCAGACGGAGCCATGCGGGATGCCCTTACGCTTTTGGATCAGTGTATAGCCGTAAGCGGCAAAGAAGTGACATACCTCCAGGTAATTTCCAATTTGAACGTACTGGACAGGGAGTATTATTTCCGTCTGACCCAAATGGCCCTGGACGGCAGCTTTGAGAAAATGTTACTCCTTTTTGACGAGATCCTGTCCCGCGGATTCAACGCTTTGCATTTTATCGGAGGCTTAAGTTCCCATTTCAGAGACCTGTTGGTTTGCAAACAGCCCGAGAGTCTCCCTTTACTGGAATACGGCGAGGAAACGGCCCTGAAGTTCCGCGAACAGGCCGGAAGGTGTTCCCTGCCTTTTCTTTTCAAGGCATTAAGTATCAGCACGCAGGCAGAAGCCGGGTACAAACAGAGCAACCAGCCCAGGCTTCACATAGAAATGGCCCTGATTCGCCTAAGCCAATTGGAAAACAAGGCAAACACGCAAGAACAGAAAACAGTTTCTGTTGAACCGAAAGGAGAAGTCCTTGAAACAGAACGTCCACCCGCCGTCAAAGTCTCCGATGCTGCTGAACTACCCAATGCCGTAGAACCGGAAAAAACGCAGGGCCCTGTTTCTGAAAACATGCCGGAAAAGATTTCCACAAAAGCCGGAACGGTATCAATAAAGAACCTGATGCGCCAAAACGGCAAGAAACGGGACACAACCAAAGAAGAAGAACCTGAAGAAGGTGTTCCTGCCGGAAATGAAAAGGAAATAAAAACGGAAGACCTGCAAAGGATACTGCCCGGTTTGTACGCTCTGTTTGAAAGCAGGCCTCATTTGTCGGCTACTCTTTCCCGTTGTACCCCAACGGTCGTTGAAGGACATACCGTCCAATTCAAAGTGATCAATGAGTTACAAAAAAAATGGATTGAGGAACGCTTTGGCGTTATTATAGATCAATACCTTCGTAAATCTCTGGGGAACAAAGATGTGCACTCCTGTCTTGTGGTTGAAGAATCGCTGGAAAACATGCCTGACGGAACATGCTACATGCCCGAAGACAAAGCAAGGTTCATGGCCGAAAAGCATCCCCAGGTGGCCGCTTTACGGGATGATCTGAACCTGGATATCAGTTAATCATAGCTAAATTATGCGTTTACATTGTCATAACCTGGTTAAGAGATACGGTTTACGCACCGTTGTGAAAAATGTTTCCATCCAAGTAGACCAGGGAGAGATCGTAGGTCTTCTTGGACCCAACGGGGCCGGGAAAACAACCAGTTTCTACATGATCACAGGTTTGATCAAACCCAATAACGGAAAAATCTTCCTGGATGACGAAGAAGTTACTTCCTACCCTATGTACCAGCGCGCCCAGAAAGGGATCGGATACCTGGCGCAGGAGGCGTCTGTTTTCCGGAAACTGAGTGTGGAGGACAACATCATGTCGGTTATGGAATTATCCTCTTTTACAAAAGATGAGCGGAAAGAACGCATGGAGCGTTTGATAGAGGAATTTGGCCTGCAAACGGTCAGAAAGAGTTATGGCATTCAGCTGTCCGGCGGGGAACGCCGTCGTTGTGAAATTGCACGTGCTTTGGCCCTGGACCCCAAATTTATTTTACTGGATGAGCCTTTTGCCGGCGTTGACCCCATAGCCGTGGAAGACATTCAGCAAATTGTGGCTCAGCTGAAGACCAAAGACATAGGCGTGATCATCACCGATCATAACGTACACGAAACCCTGGCCATCACCGACAGAGCATACCTTTTATACGAAGGAAGTATTCTGGAAAGCGGGACTGCAGATGAACTGGCGGCCAACCCTGAGGTCAGGCACAAATACCTGGGGCAGAACTTTGAATTGCGAAAGATCGTTCCCGTAAACCCGGAAAAACCGGATTCGAAACGAATGGAGGAACCGGAGACCTCTGAAGAAGAAGCAATCCCGGATGTTTCGTTTTCAGAAGACGATCTGTCCAGGGAAAAGGATCTCAATCAAAACTGATTCCTGCAAAACCCACAATTTTTAAAGCAAGGTCTTTATAATAACCGGGATTAAGACTTCTCCGGTAAGGTGAAATAAATTCCAAAAAATTATGCATGTTATCCTTATGAACGGGATCTGCCGGAGGAGATTCCATTGTTAACGGATTAATGGGTTTTCCGTTTCTCCATACACGGAAATCCAGGTGAGGTCCGGTAGACATTCCCGTACTCCCCACATACCCGATAACTTCCCCCTGTGCAACGCGTTTCCCTACTACAAGACCTTTGGCGTAACGGGACAAATGAAGGTAAGCTGTGGTGTATACGCTGTTGTGCTTGATCTTCACGGTATTGCCGCCTCCCCGGGTATAATTTCTTTCAGTAACCACCCCTTCTCCAATGCTCAAAACAGGCGTTCCGGCAGGCGCTGCATAATCAACACCTGTATGCGGACGTACCACCCGGGTTATGGGATGCCTCCTGGCATAGCTGAATCCGGAACTCACCCTGGAATACCTCAACGGGGCTTTCAGAAATGTGCGTTGCAAATTGATCCCGTCCTGGTCCCAGTAACCTGGCATACTGTCCTGAACGTAACGGAAAGCCATTTGTTCCTTTCCCGAGCGGATAAACGTGGCAGCCAGCACCGGCCCTGCTTCTACTTCCTTTCCGTTAAGCATATAGGCCTGGTAATAAGCCCTGAAAGTATCTCCTTTGCGGAGACCAAAAAAATCTATCGTCCAGGCATAGACTTCAGACAATCCATTAGCCACCAACGGATTGTATCCGGCCTCTTCCAGGTTTTGCCACAAAGAAGTGGCTATGGTAACATCCACAAATTTTTCTTCAACTACCAACGGAAATTCATAACGTGAAACCCATAAGCTGTCAGTCAGGGAAAAACAGACATGCCTTCTGAAATCCTCTTCGTAGATCATATATGAAGGCTGTGCAGAATCTGATTTATAAAGCAGTGTGTAAGCATTACCTGCCCTCAGTTTTCTCATGTCGAACACCTCCCTGAAATCACGCGAAATGGCAAATATCACCGCGTAATCAATTCCCCTGCGCTGCAAGATATCGGCGAAATTCTCATTTCTCCTCACCACATCATTTTCCGTTTCGTAGCCTATAAGAGGCAGGTTAAACAAATGACAGAATTGGGAGATCTGCGCATCGGGTTCCTCTACGGGACTGGGTTGAACCGGATTTTCCTCCAGCTCTTTTTCCGTATCACATCCAACAATCAAAGAGCTGATAGTCAAGAAAATAATCCATTTAATTTTCATAAGAAGAGACTTCTTTTCATACAAAACTAAAAAAATTTCAGGCAATGTGGAAAATTTTGTAACAAAATGGAAAATAGTGGAAAAATTTTTTTACTTTTGCATTTAAGATAAAAGGCATAAACGTGGCAAAATTTATTGGAGAATACAATGCGAAGCTGGATGACAAAGGACGCCTGGTATTTCCTTCCGGGCTGAAGGCACTGGCAGCTGCCGATGTGCCCCTTCGCTTTGTGGTGAAGAAAGATCTGTTCAGTCCCTGCCTTGAAATGTATTCCTACGACGAATGGGAAAAACAGTCCGAAGCCGTAAAAGCCCGTCTCAATCCATCGTTTAACCGGGAACATGCCGTTCTGTGGCGTGCTTATATGAGTAACCGGGCCGTTGTGGAACCCGATGAAAAAACAGGAAGGATCTTGATCCCTAAACACTTGCTTAATATGATAGGCGTTAACAAAGAGGTCATCTTTGCCGGAGCCGATTTCAAAATTGAATTATGGCCCAAAGAATCCTATCATTCAAGCCTGATCAGTGAAGACAATTATGTATCGCTTGCAGAAAAGCACCTTTCCTAATAATAGCTCCTATGGGTTTGTATCATACACCGGTCCTTTTGAGAGAAAGTATCGAATCTCTGAACATAAAGTCCTCAGGCATATACCTGGATGCGACTTTTGGAGGCGGTGGTCATTCCCGTGCCATTCTGGAGCGCCTGGGAAAACAGGGCCGGTTACTGGCTTTTGACCAGGATCCCGATTCACAGCAAAACGTACCGGCTGATAAAAGGATATCCTGGATACGTTCCAATTTCAGATTTATACATAATTTTTGCAAATACCTTGGTATTAAAGGCGTAGACGGTATTTTGGCCGATTTGGGTGTTTCCTGGCATCAATTTGACACGGCAGAACGCGGGTTTTCCTTTCGTTTTGAAGCTCCTCTGGATATGCGAATGAATCGCGAAAGCGGAAAAACGGCATCTGAGATTCTGAACGGATACACCCGGGAAGATCTTGCCGCTGTCTTTTTTAAATATGCCGAGTTAAAAAACGCTTATGCGCTGGCCGGTGCCATAGTGGAAGCTCGCAGCCTGGCACCCCTGGAAAACACCCGTGATCTGGGTTGTGCGCTGAAAAGATTCATTCCCCGAAATGCAGAGCATAAGTTTTTGGCTAAGATCTACCAGGCGCTCCGTATGGAGGTAAATGACGAGATCACATCCCTGGAAGGCCTTTTAAATCAGAGTATTCCATTGTTAAATCCGGGAGGAAGATTGGTCGTGATCACTTACCATTCCCTGGAAGACCGGATTGTTAAACATTTTATCCGGGATGCCTCGGTGAACGGACAATTACGTCCCATAAACAAAAAACCGATTCTTCCCGGTGAAGAAGAAATTCAACAAAACACGCGGGCAAGAAGTGCAAAACTCCGCGCCGCAGAAAGAACGGAGGGAAATGCCCATGCGTAAAAGTGAACAGATTATATCGACTTTGTTCGGGGGAAGGATCCTGTTAAGGGATGTGGTATCAAAACACTTAAACTTCATTCTGTACATTTTTTTTCTGCTGATCATGTATATCTCCTTGAACAACGCTATAGAAAAGACCCTGCTGGAAAACTACAGATTGGAAAAAGAACTACAACTGCTCCACGCCGAATATACCCGAAAAGCTGCAGCTCTGATGCAACAGAGCCGGCAGCAGGAAATTGAAAAACAACTCAGGTTGCGGGGATCTTCCCTGGAAGCCCCGGACAACCCTCCTGCATGGATAAAAAGTGAACGATGAACACTTACGGTAAAATGATGATCGTCTATATATGCTATCTGGTGATAGCTCTGCTGGCCATCGGACAGATCGTTCGCTTGCAATTTTTTTCCGATTACAAGGACCAGCTGGATGCCATTGTATACAGAAACATTGACATACCAGCCTACCGTGGAAGCATCCTGGGGTATGACGGACGCGTTCTGGCCAGTACCGTTCCTTTTTATGAAATACGCATGGACTGCCAGGTGCCGGACGATATGCTAATGAATAGTCACCTGGATGATCTTGCCCTTAGTTTATCCCGTTTTTTCGGGGATCAATCCGCAGCCTCCTATGAACAGGAAATAGTACAGGCCAGAGTGCAAAAGAAACCCGGATACAGAAATCTCCCCATAGGCAATCGCCTGGTATCTCACGACGAGCTTCAAAAGATCCGGGAATTTCCCGTTTTTAATAAAGGTCAGTACCAGGGCGGGCTGATTGCAAACCAAAAAGAAAAACGTATATACCCTTACGGCAGACTTGCCTACCGTACCATCGGATACATAAGTGATGACGAGCAATCGGGAGTGGGTATTGAATACGCCTACAATGCCTATTTGAAAGGACACCCGGGAAAACAAAGAGTACGTCGCCGGTCGGGAGATGACATGTGGGTTCCCCTTTCCAGCAAACCGGAAGTCAAACCGGAAGACGGACTTGATGTTATCACTACCCTGGACATTAATATCCAGGAAGCGGCAGAAAACGCTTTGCGGGAACAGCTTTCCATGGACGACACCTTTGAGGGTGCCACAACTGTGGTCATGGAGGTGAAAACCGGAGCCGTCCGTGCCATTGTCAATATGAAACGCACGAAAGACGGCACCTATGACGAAACCTTAAATTACGCCATCAGCCAGTCTACCAATCCGGGATCCACATTCAAACTGGCTACCCTGATCGCACTGCTGGAAGACGGCTATGTCAGGTTGAGCGATAGCATAGAAACCGGGCGGAACGGATGGCAATACTATGGAAAGACCTTTACCGAAGCCAGCCGCTCTTACGGGACGATTACCGTACAACAGGCGTTTGAAAAGTCGTCCAACGTTGCTTTTGCCAAAATGGCCGTTGAAAAATACGCCGACAGGGAAAAGCAGTTCATCAACCGGTTATACAACATGAAGCTCAATGAAAAACTGAACATAGAGCTGATTGGTGAAGGCCGGGCCAAAATTCCGTTTCCCGGAGAACCAGGCTGGTCGGGTTTGTCCCTGCCCATGATCGCCATAGGGTATGAAATGCAGCTCACGCCCCTGCACGTTCTGACGTTTTACAATGCCATCGCCAACAATGGGAAAATGGTCACTCCGTATTTTATTGAAGCGTTTATGCAACACGGCCGAATGATAGAAGAATTTTCCCACACCCCCCTTAGCGGAACCCTTTGTTCCCCATCCACGCTACGCTCAGTTCATCAAGCTCTCAGGGGCGTTGTGGAACACGGGACAGCGGCCGGTATCAATGACCTCCGTTACAGTATTTCCGGTAAAACAGGGACTGCTCAGATCGCCTACGATGGAGCCTATGTACACGATGGGTACAGGAAACACCAGGCATCCTTTGTTGGATTTTTCCCTTCTCAGGCTCCAAAATACAGCATGATAGTAATCCTGTATTCCGGGCCCACCCGCAGTAATTTTTACGGAGCCTCATGGGCAGCGCCCGTATTTAAAAAAATAGCCGATCACATATACATAACCAACCCCTTTTGGAGTGAGCCCCTGGAAGCTCCTGAAAATGCATAAAACCCTGACAAGTAAAATGCAACTCTCTAAACTAATTGAAATACTGGATAATAAACGTGTCACCGGTTCGCCTGACCGGGACATATCCGGTATTTGTGCCGATTCACGTCAGGTAACAGGGAGTTGCCTGTTTGTAGCCATTCCTGGCACGCAAACAGACGGACACCTGTTCATCCGGCAGGCAGCACAATCCGGTGCTGCCGCCGTGGTGTTCTGTAAAGGACACCTCACCGATACCGGTTTTGAACAGGAATTTGCCTCAACCACCACTTTTATTGAAGTGCCTGATACCCAAAGGGCACTTGGTATGCTTGCCGGAGAATTTTACGGTCACCCCTCGTCCAGACTGACACTCATTGGGATCACGGGCACCAATGGAAAAACCACCACCGCCACCCTTCTTCACCACCTGTTCAGTGAGCTGGGTTATAAATGCGGCCTGATATCGACCATAGCAAATTATATTGAGAACCGGGAATTTGCCACATCCCATACTACGCCCGATGCTTTAACAATAAACAGTCTGCTGGACACTATGTGGCGCAGCGGATGTACACATTGCTTCATGGAAGTCAGTTCGCACGCCATTGTTCAAAACAGGATCCTGGGACTCCGTTTTGCCGGAGGTGTTTTTACCAACCTGACACACGATCATCTGGATTACCATAAAACTTTTTCCGCTTACCGGGACGCCAAAAAGAACTTTTTTGACACACTTCCGGAAGGTTCATTTGCCCTTGTCAATGACGATGACAAGAACGGGAAGATCATGATCCAGAATTGTCGTGCAAGAAAATATACCTACGCATGTAAAAAAATGGCGGATTATAATGCACGCATTTTGGAAAACAGTGTGGACGGTATGCAACTGAACATAGACGGTACCCAGGTGTGGAGTTCATTTTTAGGCATGCACAACGCCTATAACCTACTGGCCGTATATGCCTGTTCAAGACTGCTCGATGCTTCAAAAGAAGAAACCCTGCGCATACTTAGTTCATTAAAAACAGTCAGCGGCAGAATGGAATACGTAAGAGGAGGCAACAACATAACGGCTGTCGTGGATTATTCCCATACTCCCGATGCACTGAAAAACGTACTCCTCACTTTGAAAGAACTGCTCAAACCGGGACAGGAACTGGTATGTGTTGTGGGATGCGGAGGCAACCGTGACAAAACAAAAAGACCCGTTATGGCACAGATAGCGGATCGGTATTCCCACATGTGTGTTTTCACATCGGACAATCCCAGGTTTGAAGACCCTGACGACATCCTGGACCAGATGATGGAAGGATTGACACCCGAACAGCAAAACCGTCATTTACGCATTACAGACAGACGCCAGGCCATCAAAACCGCTGTACGTACCGCCCGGCCGGGAACCATCATCCTGGTAGCAGGAAAAGGACATGAAACCTACCAGGATATTAAAGGAGCAAAAACGCATTTTGACGATAAAGAGATTCTACATGAAATTTTAAAGACCGGATGATATGTTATACCATTTATTTGAATTTCTGAAAGAACATGTGGATTTCCCCGGGGTGGGACTGTTCCGGTATATTTCTGTCCGGTCCATTTTTTCGGTGATCATTGCATTGTTCATTTCCCTAATCGCCGGAAAATTCATCATTGCCAGATTGAAAAAGAACCAGATCACCGATACATCATCCAAAACGGGTGAGAACGGGAAATCCGGGACTCCCACCATGGGAGGGATCGTAATTATTGTAGCTCTGCTGGCCGCCGTTTTGTTGTTATGCGATTTAACAAATCTATACGTCCAGCTGCTTATAATTTCCACTCTCTGGTTATCCTTTATCGGCTTTTTGGACGACACCCTTAAACTAAGAACCAAAACGGGGAAAAAGGAAACCCGTGTAGTCCGGTTCCTGAGGAAACTGCAACGCAAAGACAAAGACGGCATGAAAGGAAAGCTTAAGATCTACGGACAGGTAGGTCTGGGCCTGATCGTCGGACTTGCCTTGTATATCAGTGACCAGGCCGTTATTGTGGAAATTGCCCATGTTCCTGGTAACGTGGAACAGACAGGGCAGGCGGATGAACTGCAATACATCCGTCACATAAAGAGTACTAAAACTACGATTCCTTTCCTGAAAGACAATTTGTTTGATTATTCCTGGCTTACCCCGTTTAAAGGAGCAAGCCGGCAAAAAGCCGGCTGGATCGTATACATCCTGGTCGCCATTTTTATAGTTACGGCCGTATCCAACGGCACCAACCTTACAGACGGCAGGGACGGTCTGGCCACAGGGACTGTGGCTATCGTGGGAATTACTTTAGGCATACTGGCTTATTTATCTGGGCACATTGTGTACGCCCGGTATCTGAACATCATGTTTATCCCCAATTCGGGGGAAATGGTGGTATTCATGGCCGGCCTGATAGGTGCACTCATAGGGTTCCTCTGGTATAATGCCTATCCCGCGCAGGTATTTATGGGTGATGTGGGAAGCCTTACACTGGGAGGCATCATAGCCGTATTCGCACTAATGATACGCGTAGAATTGTTGCTGATCATTCTTTGCGGTGTATTCCTGGCTGAAAGTATCTCTGTAATCGTCCAGCGTCTTTGGTACCGTCATACACGCATAAAGACAACAAAAAGAATGATAGCAGCGGGCAAGTATACAAAGGGAGAGGCTGTTCCGGGAGAACGCGTTTTTGTAAGAGCCCCTCTGCACGATCATTACATATATGACAAAAAAGACGTACCGGGACGTGTTTTACTCAAAGGACCGGGGGAACCCATTGCCGAACCGAAAGTAGTAGTACGGTTTTGGATCATCAGTATACTGCTTGCCGCACTAACGATAATAACATTAAAAATCAGGTAACAAATTGATAATATATGAATAACAGACTGGTAATACTGGGTGGTGGTGAAAGCGGTGTAGGAGCTGCCGTTCTGGCAAAGAAACAGGGCTTCGACGTGTTTCTTTCGGATTCAGGGGTCATTCGTCCCGCAGCTAAGGATCTGCTGGGTGAACACGGAATTGAATATGAAGAAGGGAAACACTCTGTTCCCCTTATCATGCAGGCCGGCGAAGTGGTAAAAAGCCCCGGTATCCCGGATACGTTACCCCTGGTGGAAGACCTGAACAATGCCGGCATTTCGGTGATCTCGGAAATTGAATTTGCAGGAAGGTTCACACAGGCCCGCAAAATTTGTATTACCGGAAGCAACGGGAAAACGACCACATCTTCCCTGATCTATTACCTGCTCAAAAATGCCGGGCTGAATGTAGGGCTTGCCGGGAATGTGGGACAGAGTTTCGCTTACCAGGTCGCTACCCAAAATTACGATATATACGTTTTGGAACTTAGTAGTTTCCAATTAGACGGCATGTACGATTTTAAAGCAGATATCGCTATTTTGCTGAATATCACGCCGGACCACCTGGACAGGTATCATTACGATCTGAAGGAATACGTAAAAGCCAAGTTCAGGATTACCCAGAATATGGATGAAGACGATTGCTTTATATTCTGCCGTGACGATGAAATATCCATGGAACACTTAAATCGTATTGTGCTGAAAGCCAAAATGTTGCCTATATCACAAAAGGGTATAGTCCCGGAAGGTGCTTATACCATCGACGATAAAATGCATGTGAATTACGGAGAACAGGAATTTGAAATGTTCATCAATGAGCTGGCTCTACAGGGAAAACACAATGTCTACAACTCGATGGCCGCCGCACTCTCGGCAAAGATCATGAATATCAGCAATCCGGTGATCAGAGACAGCCTGACATCCTTTAAAAACATACCCCACAGAATGGAGCAGGTTGCCCGGGTAAAAGGATCTCTTTACATAAACGATTCCAAAGCCACCAATGTGAATTCAGTATGGTACGCACTGGACAGTGTCCCGGGTCCTGTAATCTGGATCGTGGGTGGTCAGGATAAAGGAAACGATTACACCGCACTAGCAAATCTTGTTTCCAATAAGGTAAAAACCATTGTTTGTCTTGGAAAAGACAACAAAAAGATTATTAACGAGTTTTTCGGAAAGGTCGCGGAGATCATTGACACGCACTCCATGGAAGAGGCCGTGGAACAGTCGTACCGGGTTTCCAGACCGGGAGATACAGTATTGCTCTCGCCGGCCTGTGCCAGTTTTGACCTGTTCCGAAATTATGAAGACCGTGGCGATCAGTTTAAAGAAGCCGTCAGAAAATTGTAGTCAGTATTATGAGCGTAAAGAAAAACATACGGTTAAAGGGGGATACTTCCCTGTGGGCATTGATCATCATTTTTTCATTGCTGTCACTGGTATTTGTATACTCTTCTTCCAGCCGGATAGCGGTAATGGAACAAACTACTACTTTTTCCATTATGCTCAAACAAATGGGATTTATCCTGTTGGGGTTTGGTGTTATTTATCTGTGTCACATTTTTCCCCTTGGGGTATACCGGAAAATTGCCTATTTTGCATATGCCGGAGCTTTGATACTGCTGATAATTACTTTGTTCAAGGGTGAAAGCAGGAATGAGGGTACACGATGGTTGTCATTATTCGGATTCAGTTTCCAGCCTTCGGAATTTGCCAAAATTGTCCTGATCCTTTTCGTGGCCAAAGTATTGGAAGAAGACAAGATCGTAACATTCAAAAACTTTTTTCTCCGATTGTTTCTGCCATTGTTGGTATTTATCATTCCCATTATCTGGGAAGGGTTTTCCACCGGGGTTATACTGACCGTTACCGTTTTTATTATGTTGCTCATATCCCGCGTCCGTTTTGCACATATTGCCAAGGGAGCAGGCATAGTGGTTTTGCTGGCGGGATTGCTTTACGGAGGGATGGTGCTCCAAAGGGCTTTGCAAAAAGATGAAGGACCGACCCTGGCTTCTTCTTCCCGACTGGAAACGGTTGAAAAACGTATAGCCGGATTCTTAGGAATCGGGGAGCAAGAAGTAAAGGAAAGTGATCAGGTCATGTATTCCAAAGTGGCCATAGCCACCGGCGGGATTGGCGGCAAGATCCCCGGTAACGGAAATTTACGCCATGTTTTACCTCTGTCAAACAGTGATTATATTTATTCCATCATAGTCGAAGAAACAGGCCTTATAGGAGGTGTCTTAGTTATCGGATTGTATTTCTGGCTGTTATACAGTGTAATCCTGATAGCGAAAGACTGCAAGAAGGTGTTTTCCACCATGCTGGTGTGCGGATTGGGTATCCTGATAGTCAGTCAGGCAATGATCCACATTCTTGTCAATGTGGGATTGTTGCCCGTCACAGGACAGACACTGCCCCTGATCAGTTCGGGGGGATCCTCTGTGCTGGCCGTCAGTATTGCTTTTGGAATGATGTTATCTGTCAGCAGGGCTTTGCAGGACGAAAGGCTCTTTACACTTGAACTCACTGAGGAAGAAATGAAATCGGTAACCGGAAATGAAACAACGGAAAAATCATAGGATCATCATAAGCGGAGGAGGCACCGGCGGCCATATATTTCCGGCCGTTTCCATTGCCCATGCCATCAGGACACAGGATCCCGGGGCGGAAATTTTATTTGTGGGCGCTCTGGGAAGGATGGAAATGGAAAAAGTGCCGGAAGCGGGATACAGGATTATGGGTCTGCCAATAGCCGGTCTACGGCGTGATCTTTCGCTGAAAAGCATCTCGGCAAATCTCTTGCTTCCATTCCGACTTTTGGAAAGCATTGCCGCTGCCCGAAAGATCCTGGATGATTTCAACCCAACAGTTGCCATAGGTGTAGGGGGTTATGCCAGCGGTCCCCTTTTGTGGTCAGCAGGCAGAAAAGGTGTTCCCTATATCATCCAGGAACAAAACAGTTTTGCAGGAAAAACCAATAAATTACTAGCTTCAAAAGCCGTTCATATTTGTGTGGCGTATCCGGGAATGGAAAAATTTTTTCCGGAATCCAAGATCGTTTTGACAGGGAATCCCATCAGAAACGATATCCGTCGCTCCACCCCGGAATCGCAACAGGCAGCCCGTACCCATTTTGGGCTTGATCCGGGGAAAAAGACAATCCTGGTAATAGGCGGAAGCCTGGGTGCAGGGACACTGAACCGTTGTATAGAAAATTTCCTGCCCCGCGCAGGAAATTTTCCGGTTCAGATCATCTGGCAATGTGGAAAGAACGGGATCAGGCAGGCCACCACGGCAAAGCAGAATTACCCGGAAGCCACCGTTTATCCCATGGAATTCATACAACGGATGGATCTTGCCTACAATGCCGCTGACCTGGTTATCTCGCGCGCAGGTGCCGGGAGTATCTCGGAATTGAGTACGGCCGGTAAAGCCTGCGTATTCGTTCCCTCACCCAACGTGGCGGAGGATCATCAGACGCACAACGCCATGGCCCTGGTAAAAGAAGATGCCGGGTGCCTGGTACCTGACCATATGGCTCCTGTTTCGCTTATGGATCAAGCCCTGGAAATGGTTTTTAATGACAGCCGCCTGGCGGTTCTGTCTGAAAACATATTGAAATTAAGCCGGCCTCACGCAGCCGCACAAATAGCAAAAATGGTCCTGGAGTTATGATAGAGAATGTTTATTTTCTGGGTATCGGAGGAATAGGAATGAGTGCTCTGGCCAGGTATTACAAAAATGCCGGGGCAAGGGTGGCAGGCTATGATCTGACTCCGTCATCACTAACCGGCCAATTGGAAAGCGATGGTATGGGCATACATTATACGGATGATCCGGCTCTGATCCCGGAAGATTTCCGGAAACATCCTGATAAAACACTTGTTATCTATACCCCGGCAGTCCCTGAAAAACATAAAGAACTTCTGTGGCTCAGGGAAAACGGGTTTGATACCATAAAAAGATCCGTGGCCCTGGGACGTATCGCCCGGGATCATAAAACGCTGGCCGTTGCAGGGACCCACGGAAAAACGACCACCTCTACCCTTCTGGCTCACATCATGCAGGTTTCGGGAACAGGATGTACGGCTTTCCTGGGAGGCATATCTAAAAATTACCGGTCCAACCTGTTGTTGAGTAACAATATGTTTCTTGTGGCCGAAGCAGACGAGTACGACCGCTCCTTTTTACAGTTGTTCCCGCAAACGGCACTGATCACCTCGGCAGATGCGGACCATCTGGATATTTACGGATCCCACAGGGCTGTCAAAGAAGCTTTTGCACAATTCGCTTCGCAGATTGTACCCGGAGGCTCACTGGTATTGAAAAAAGGAGTACAACTGCCTTTGACGTTGCAACAAAACGTCAATTGCCTGTATTATCACTACGACAATCCGTGTGATTTTTATGCAACGGACCATTGCATAAGGGAAGGCGGCATATTTACTTTTGACCTGATTCTGCAGGATACCCTGCTGAAAAACTGTCATCTGGGGATCCCCGGTCGGATCAACGTGGAAAATGCCGTTGGAGCAGCCGCGTTGGCATATTTAAGCGGGATTTCTGCCGATGCCATTAAAGAAGCACTGGCATCATTTCGTGGAGTAACCAGGAGGATGGATGTGCAGTATCATACGAAAAAATACTGCTATATTGATGATTACGCCCACCATCCAAAGGAAATACAGGCTGCTGTCCAGTCTGTCAGGGAATGGTTTCCCGGGGAAAAGATCACGGGTATATTCCAGCCTCATTTGTATTCCAGGACCCGGGATTTTGCGCCAGAATTTGCCCAAAGTCTGGATCTGCTGGACCGGGTGATCCTAATGCCTGTCTATCCCGCCAGGGAAAAACCCATTCCAGGTGTGGAATCGGAAATGATAGCCGGATTGTTAACCGTAAAAGAAAAAGAAATACGGGATGCAACACAGATCATAGACTGTATAAAAAAATATAAACCGGGGGTTTTGGTCACATTGGGTGCCGGCAATATTGACCGACTTGTTCAACCGATCACAGAATGCCTTAAAGAGCTGGATGTATGAGTAAAGGGAAGAAAATACTGCACACTCTGGGTTACCTTGCATTGTCAGGGGTTTTGGGTGCCTATTTTTATTTTGCGGGCAACCTGGTTCGCGCAAAAAACCAGGAAAGGTGCCAAAACGTAGTTGTTGTTGTAAAAGATAGCCTTGAAAACCCATTGATAAAATCCGGTGAAATTGCAGCTTTCCTGGAAAAAAATCCGTTGGAAATGCTTGGGCAGAATTTTGCCGAGATCGATATGCATGTGCTCGAAAAAGAAGTGGAATCATTTGCTTCGGTGCGAATATGCCATGCCGTGAAAACCATAGACGGAACCCTCCGCCTGGAAATACTGCAACACATGCCTTTGTACAGGCTGGAAACATCCGGCGGATCATTTTTTGTTTCCCGGGAACTGTTCATTATACCTATGGTCAATCCTTATCGTATGCCTGTACTGGTTGTCAGCGGTGATGTGCCATTTGACTATCCCGAAGCATACCGGGGATCTATAGAAGCTTCCGATACGTGGTTGCAGGACATGAGCCGCCTGATGGCTTACATTACCGATCACCATTTTTGGAAAGAAAAAGTGAAACGTGTTTCGGTTGCCGGTCCCCGGGACATAACCATCATCCCCGGTGAAGAACATCCGGTTCTAAAAATCGGTGCTATGGAACAATTTGAATACAAAATGAACAAACTCCTGGAATTTTACCGGGTACTGGTTCCCGGGGGCGGAATGGAAAAATACAGTGCTGTTGATGCCCGTTTTGGAAACCAGCTGGTTTGCACACGAAAAGATATATAAAAATATAAAACTGTCTGACCCATGGAAAAAACTATTTCTGTAATCGATCTGGGGACCACCAAGGTAGTCTGCCTGACTGGAACAAAAACTACTGAAGGCTATAGAGTGATCGCTTCCTGTGAAGCCCCTTCCCAGGGGATCCTCCGTGGTGAGGTGGTCAATAATCAGAGTGTTATGAACACACTCAGACCGCTTCTGGAAGAACTGGAAGCAAAAACGGGGAAACCTGTAAGAGAAGTAACTGTTGGTATTGCAGGACAGTATATCCGGTGCAAAACCGTCAGCAGCACCAACAACCGTTCCAATTGTAACGAAGAGATTTCCCGGGAAGAGATCGACCGCATGTGGCGTAACATGTACCATTCACGCGTAGATCCCGGTGAAGAAGTACTTCATGTGGTACCCCAATCTTATCATGTGGATGAATACAGGGATATGTCCGATCCGGTAGGTATGTACGGAAGCTGCATTGAAGCCAATTATAAGCTTTTTATTGGAAAAAGCGTTTCTGCCGAACACACCAAAAGATGTATAGAAAACACCGGACTGAAATTGTCCAAACTAATCCTGGAACCCCTGGCTACAGCAGAAGCAGTGTTGCACGAAGACGAAAAAGAATTGGGCGTAATAATGATAGACATAGGTGGCGGAACAACCGATGTACTTGTTTACCAGGATAATATAGTACGTCATACTGCCGTTATACCATTTGGGGGAAATGTCGTAACTGAGGACATCCGTCAGGGATGTGAAGTAACCTCCAGACAGGCAGAACAAATGAAGATCCAGTACGGTTCGTGTTATGCCGATCTTGCCCCTGAGAACAAGGCCATTGTCATTTCGGGAATAGGCGGAAGGGAATCACGGGAAATACCTTTTAAATATCTTGCCAATGTAATCGAGGCCAGAATGGATGAAATACTGGATGCTGTTATGTTCGAGATCCATCAAAGCGGGTTTGCAGATAAACTGCCGGCAGGAATCGTTCTTACCGGAGGAGGCGCATTGCTTTCCGATCTACCCCAGTTCATTAAATACAAAACGGGATATGATGCCCGGATAGCACATCCCCACGGACTGATAACGGAAGATTGCGAAGAAGTGAACCAGGTAACCCATTCCTGTGCAGCAGGAATGTTGATCAGCGAATTTGAAAAAGAAGCCAATTTTTCCGCCGAACACAGCAAAAACCTGGATGAAATATTCCAGAATGTAGAAAGTAAAAGCACAGACAGGCCCAAAAAGATCAGAAAACCAAAAACCGTAAAAAATAACAATAACAAAGAAAAAGTGACACAGGGAAATTTATTTATAAATTCACTGAGCCGTTTTTTTACCAATGTGGATAATGAAGCGTAAATGATATGGAAGAAAAAGAAGAATTTATCCCCCTGAACTGGGAAAACAACCAATCCATTATTAAAGTAATAGGGGTCGGAGGCGGAGGCGGTAACGCCGTAAGCCACATGTACCGGGCAGGGCTTACAGA
>JBAZHT010000028.1:0-22098 GCA_041652255.1 Bacteroidales bacterium | reverse complement strand
TGGTGGCATAAAATCTGCTTTACTTTACTTTGTCTGCTTTTTATATATATAGTCGGAAATGAAGAAGTTCAGTTTTATTCTTTTATTAGTTTTATGTAGTACTGTATGGACCCCTTTACGGGGACAGGATTCGCTTCGCGTAGATCTGGAGACCGCTTTGGAAATTGCCTTATCCGAAAGTCCTGTGATCCGTATCGCGGACCGGGACATTGAACGTGCCATGTACGCACGGAAAGAGTCCCAGGCAGGACTATGGCCCGGTATATCAGCCAGCGGCGTCTATAACAGGACTTTGAAGAAACAGGTCATGGTCATGGATTTTGGAGGCGAATCGCTTGAAATATCCGTGGGTACTGATAACAATTGGATGGGGGGCGTTTCGCTTTCTTTACCACTTGTTGCTCCAGCATTATGGAAAACCGTACAATTGTCCGCTTTGGATATAGACATGGCCGTAGAGAAAGCCCGTTCCAGCAGGCTCTCCATGATCAGTGCGGTCAAACAGGCCTTTTTTTCCTACCTGTTGGCCAAAGATTCGTATGTTGTTCTCAAAAGAAATTATAACAATGTAGCCTTGAATACCAAAACGGTTACCGATAAATACGAGCAGGGTATGGCCAGTGAGTTTGACAAATTACGCGCAGAGGTAGAATTAAAGAATCAACGTCCAAACCTGTTGGCAGCAGAAACAGCCATTGAGCTGGCCTCCATGCAACTAAAAGCGCTTATGGGACTAGACATTGAATACCCTGTCATTTTTGAAGGTACACTCACACAATTTGAAGAAGAAGTCACCCCGGAAGGGATGTTACCGGCCCGGGCCTATTCGCTGGAAAAGAACTCTGACCTGGCCCAGTTGTCCATTCAGAAAGAACAGCTGGAACTGGCACTGAAACTCACCAAGGCATCGTTTCTTCCCACATTGAGTCTGAGTTCCAATTACCAGTATTCTTCCATGAATAATAATTTTAAATTCTCTGAATATCACTGGTTCCCCTATTCAACAGCGTCTCTGGCCCTGAGCATTCCTATTTTCAGCGGATTTAAAAGACAGCAACAGGTAAGGCAAAGGAATCTAAACCTGCAAAGCCTGGAAGACAGCCGGATCAATTCGGAAAGAAATCTGCGACTGAGCGTTAAAAACTGCCTGAACGAAATGAGTAACGCAGTTGAAGAACTTGCTTCCAATAAAGAAAATGTAATCATGGCCGAAAAAGCCTATTCTATCAGCCAAAAACAATTTGAAGTAGGCATGGGAACCTGGCTGGATCTGAGTGCATCCGAACTGGCATTGACTCAGGCCCGCCTGGCGTACCATCAATCCATTTACCGTTATTTATTCAATATGGCTGAACTGGAAAAAATACTAGGTATTAATAATAATCAAAACAATTAACATATGAATAAATGTAGTTTGATCCCTCTGTTCGCTGCTGTGGTTCTTCTTGCCGGATGTCAGTTTACAGGTTCAAAAAAACAGGAAATTACAGAGGCAACGATCCCCGTACGGACAACCCCCGTAATTATTGAAGAGGTTCCCCAGGTATACGAATTTTCAGCGACAGTAGAGGCTAATATCATAAACAATATTGCCCCCCAAATGTCTTTACGTATAGAGCAAATATTTGCAGAAGTGGGTGATTTCGTTTCAAAAGGTCAGAAACTGGTACAAATGGACGACAACAACCTGGAACAGATCAGGACACAATTGAAAAACATGGAAATATCATTCCAGCGTATTGATGAATTGTATAAGGTCGGAGGTGTTTCTCGTTCAGAATGGGATGCCCAGAAAACAACTCTGGAAGTAATGCGTACCCAGTACAACAACCTTAAGGAAAACACGCAGCTGGTCAGTCCTATTGCCGGTGTTATAACCGCACGCAATTACGACAGCGGAGATCTTTACGGAATGGGATTGCCTTTAATGGTAGTGGAACAGATAACACCGGTTAAACTCATAATCCATGTTTCCGAATCCTTTTTTACAAAAATTCACAAAGGCATGGATGTGAATGTGAATCTGGATGTGTACCCGCAAGAAGTATTCAAAGGAAAAGTTTCACTGGTATATCCGACTATTACAGCGGCAACCCGTACATTTCCGGTAGAAATACTTATTCCCAACACCAACAGAAAAGTGAGGCCCGGCATGTTTGCCCGGGTATCCATTGACTTTGGATCAGAACCTCGTTTGCTGGTTCCTGACAGAAGTGTTATTAAACAACAAGGATCCGGAGAACGATATGTATATGTATACAAAGACGGAAAGGCCGAATTCAGGATCATTGAGCAGGGTAAAAGAGTTGATGCCTACTATGAATGTCTTTCCGGACTGGAAGAAGGAGAATGTGTTATTACCACAAGCCTGAACAGACTGACCAACGGCATTGAGGTTGAACTGGTTAATGAGTAAAAAATTATGAGCATTTATCAATCAGCCGTTAGAAAACCGGTTACGACCGCTCTTCTCTACGTGGCCCTAGCAGTAATAGGTGTTTTTTCACTATCCAGACTGGCCGTGGACTTTCTACCCAATATAAGTGCTAATACCATCCTGGTTATGACTACTTACTCAGGGGCAAGTGCTGCGGATATCGAGAACAATGTCACCAAGGTACTGGAAGGCACTTTGAGTAGTGTAAGTAACCTGAAACATATTACGACTCAGACCAGGGAAAATTCTTCGCTTGTCGTTTTGGAATTCGAATACGGAATAGATCTTGCCGAAGCGACCAACGATGTGAGGGACAAAGTGAACCTGATAGCAGATTACCTTCCCGAGGATGCCAATACTCCCGTGATATTCAAGTTCGGGACCGATGACATTCCCGTAATGATCCTTTCGGTACAGGCAAAAGAAAGCATGAACGGCCTGTACAAGATCCTGGACGACAGGCTTGCTACCCCGCTGAGCCGTATCAATGGTGTAGGGATGGTGTCTATTTCAGGAGCACCTGTCCGGGAGATCCAGGTGTATTGTGATCCCTTTAAACTGGAAGCATACAACCTGACCGTTGAAGGAATAGCGTCCACTATTGCTTACGAAAACAGGAACACCCCCGGAGGAAACCTGGATATAGGTTCTGAAACTCTGACCATCAGAATGGAGGGAGAGTTTGAGGATCCCAGGGAGATGGAAAACATTATTGTTGGTCATTTCCAGGGAAGAAATATTTTCCTGAGCGATGTGGCACGGGTTAAAGATACTATACAGGAACGGGCCCAGGAAACTTATATTGACGCAGTCCAGGGAGGAACAGTTATGATCCAGAAACAGGCCGGATCTAACACGGTACAGATCTGTAAAAAAATAACGGAAAAATTACCTGAACTTGAAAAAACCCTGCCTTCCGATATCAGCATTGGAGTGGTAATGGACTCTTCCGATAATATTAACCGTGTAATTGACAGCCTGATCCAGACTATCATGGTTACGCTGATCCTGGTTGTGTTCATTGTGTTGTTCTTCCTGGGCCGTTGGCGTGCCACGCTCATTGTCGCTATAGTGATACCCGTATCGCTGGTATCCGCTTTCATTTATCTGCTGATATCCGGAAACACACTGAATATCATATCCCTTTCATCCCTGAGTATTGCTATTGGTATGGTCGTGGATGATGCTATAGTCGCGTTGGAAAACATTACCCGTCACATAGAAAGAGGAACTAAGCCAAAATCGGCGGCGGTTTATGCTACCAACGAGGTATCCATATCCATCATTGCTTCAACTTTAACGTTGCTGGCGGTATTCATTCCCCTAACAATGGTCGGAGGTATGTCCGGTGAAATCTTCAGCCAACTGGGCTGGATCGTGGCCATTATCAGTTCCGTTTCAACCATCGCAGCACTCACCCTGACCCCAATGATGTCTTCACAGCTTTTAAAGCTTAAAACAAGAAAATCAAAAGGGTTTGACAAATCTTACGGGTATATTGAAAAGGCGCTCGGTACTCTTGACGTAGTTTATGCCAAGGCTCTGAATTGGACAGTTCGTCACCGTATTACGGTTATTCTTGCATCAGCAACTGTTTTTATCGCATCGCTGTTCCTTTTTTACATTGTACCTACGGAATTCTTTCCCCAGCAGGACAATGCCCGGTTGCAATTGACCGTTAAGTTGCCTATAAATACACGTTCGGAGATTACTAAAGAATTGTCTTTCCGTATTTACGAACAATTCCGCCGGGATTACCCGGAGATCGAAGCCATGACATTTACCATCGGACAGGCCAGCGAGGACAATTTATACGGACAGCTGAGAGATAACGGGTCGCATATTATGACTGCCAATATCCGTCTTTCCCTTAAAACGGAACGGGAACGTTCCCTATCGGAATTGTCCGATGCCATGAGGGAAGACCTCAGAAGGTATTATCCCGAGATCCGTACTTTTGACGTGGGTGCAGGTATGGGAGATATCGCCGGTGGTCAAACAACCGTGGACCTTGAGATTTACGGCAACGATTTTGCTGCCACGGATGATATAGCCTTTCAATTGGCAGACCTTATGGAAAAAGTTCCGGGAACATCCCAGGTAACCGTTTCCAGGGATGAATATTCTCCCGAATACCTGGTGGATTTCGATCGCGAGAAACTGGCTGAACACGAATTGAATCTGTCCACGGCATCGCAATTTGTTAGAAACAGGATAAACGGGGCTACCGCTTCCTATTATCGGGAGGAAGGTGACGAATACAACATTAAAGTACGTTATGCCCCGGAGTACAGGGAATCGCTGGATGACATAAGAAACATTCTTATATACAACACTAAGGGACAAACTGTCAGGGTAAGGGATATTGCTACTATTGGAGAAACCATGCACCCTCCCACCATCGAAAGGAAAGACAGGGAAAGGATAGTAACGGTTACCTGTGTGGCAGCCAAAGGGGCTGTGCTTAGTGATCTGGTAGAGGCAGCCGGACAGCAGATAGAAAAGGTCGATATTCCTTCCGATGTGATGATAGGTATAGCCGGCAGCTACGAAGACCAGCAGGAATCGTTCCAGGATCTAACCATGCTGATGATGCTGATACTGATCCTGGTTTACATTGTGATGGCCGCCCAGTTTGAATCATTCATCAGTCCATTCATAATCATGTTCTCCGTTCCTTTTGCCCTTACCGGGGTATTGGCGGGACTTGCCGTATCCGGAACAGCATTGGGTATAATGAGTATGGTGGGATTGATGATGTTGTTCGGGATTGTTGTGAAAAACGGGATTGTGCTGATAGATTATATAGTATTGTGCAGGGAACGGGGAATGTCCATTATGGATGCCGTAGTGACATCGGGACGGTCCAGGTTGCGTCCCATTTTAATGACAGCCTTTACAACCATATTCGGAATGGTTCCCCTGGCCGTAGGCAGAGGCGTTGGTGCCGAAATGTGGAACGGACTGGGTATTACTGTTGCCAGCGGTCTTACCGTATCAACTTTTGTGACTCTTTTCCTTGTCCCGGCAATATATAGTCTGATCGCGGAAAGAAGAGAAAAGCGCAAACAACGCAAAGCGGAACACCGTGCAAAACAGGAATTAGTGCATGAATAAAAATTGAAATTCCATGAAAGCTGTATTCATATCATTTTACCAGGCCTTTTATGACGAGGTCATGGAAGCGCTTGAAAAAAACCAAATTACAGGGTTTACTTTCTGGGAAGAAGTGCGGGGTCGCGGATCCCGTGGCGGAGAACCTCATCTGGGCTCACATGCCTGGCCGACTTTGAACTCGGCGTTACTCACTTTTGTTCCGGACCAGGTTGTGGACACATTGCTGGAAGACCTCAGGAAAGCAGACGAATCCGCCCCCAAACAAGGCTTAAGGGCCTTTGTGCTGGAGGCGGAAGAGCGAACGGTGTGAAAAACCTTATAAAAGGCTGACCCCGTTGTAGAAAGCCAGTATCCTGGAACGGAACAGGAAATTGTATTTTGCCTGCGCCGCTTCCGAACGGGCAGAAGAAAGGCGTAACCGGACCTGATCAAACGTGTAGATGTTGGAACGACCTGCTTCGTACTTCTGCTCTTCATACTCATAGGCCAGGGAGGCAGCTTCAACTGCCATTTGGGATGATTTGTATTTCTCATGTGCAGCTACGGCATTATAATATGCCTGCTGTACTTCTTTGTATAGATCCTGTTTTGCCTGATCCAGCAACAGCTCCTGGTTTTGAATGTTCAGCCGGGCCGAACGTACCCGGTTACGGGTTTCCATCTTGTTGAAAAGAGGTATGCTCAGACTCAGACCAACGGATTGGGCACTGTTCTGAGCCCACTGGTCGGCCAGGGAGGCGTTACTCATCCCTGCAGCCAGGGAATAATTAAAATAATAGGAATTGCTATATCCGGCTCCCAATCGCAAACTGGGATAGTAAGCCCCTTGTGTTGCTTTTAGGGACATCTCACTGCCTTCCAGCCGGTACTCCGCCGCTTTTATGGCCGGCCTTTGTGTGACCGAATAATGGTAAGCTTCGGATGGAAGTACCAGTCCGGCTGCTTCACGGCTGATCATTTCGGAAACATCGGGGACAGAGACGTCAAAATGCTCCACATCGGTCAGGTTCATGGTCTGTGTAAGATCAAGTAAAGCCAATTGCAGGTTGTTGGCCGATTCAGTGACCTGCATTTGCTGTTGTGCCAACGACGATCTTGCATCGTAAAGATCACTTTCGGAGCTTTTTCCGGCTTCCACCAGGATCTCAGTCTGTTCCACCTGTTTTTTATTCAGTCCAAGCTGATCCAGAGCTATTTCGTACAAGTCCCTGCTCAGGAGCACCTGCAGGTAATACCCGGTAACAGCCAAAGACAGGTCTTCCCTGGCCCGGTTGAGATCTTCTACGGCTGCCTGCAATTCCAGCTTGTCGGCTTTTAACCGGTTGGTCACCTGGAACCCGTTGAAAAGATTTACACTTGTATTTATCCCCAGGGAAGAATTGGACCCGGTCTGGTCCTGATATATCCCGTCCCTGTCCGGAGTGCGTCCAAAATAAAAAGTCTGGCCAACGCTTGCAGACAGATCTGGAAGCCGTGAAAACCTGGTGGTCTCTACCGTTATTTCCTGATTCTCTTTTGCCAGTTCATAGCGTTTTACCCCAATGTTGTTTTCCAGGGAATACTCAATACAATCTTCCAGGGTCCAGGCTTTTTCCCGGCTTTGTGCTGTAAGCAGACTCCCGGAAAAGAACAGTATGGCACTTAGGAGTACTATTTTTTTCATATACCTTTTCATTTATTCGGTTATTAACGTTCCGCGGATCTGTTCGTCCGTTGTCAGACCTTCCTTGATCTCAACATTTATTCCGTCACTCAACCCCAGGATCACTTCTTTTTCTTCAAAGAGCTGCTTATCTCCGTCCATCCCATTGAACACATTTACAAAAGTCTTGTCATCCTTGAAAACCACGGCACTTTCAGGAATAACCAACACATCGTAGCGGCTGTCCAGTATGATCTGTGCATTGGCACTGTATCCGGCACGGACAAAAACATCTTCTGGAACGGCAACAGCAGCTTTTATTTCAAAAAGTATAGCTCCGTTGTTTTCCGTACTTTTTGGAGATATATATTCCAGCACAGCGTTGAAGTGCTGTTCCTGTAACGCGCCTATGGTTATATCCAGGGGCATTCCCGCACGTATTCTGCCCACTTCCGTTTCGTCAATGTTCCCACGGAAAATCATGTCGTTCATGTCGGCAACTGTGGCTATGGTAGTTCCTGCATTAAAGGTATTGGCCTGTATCACGGAATTTCCCACTTTTACCGGCACATCCAGGATCATGCCGGAGATGGTGGCCCTGATCTGTGTATTGCTGGTTTCCGAGGATCGTTTTGCGATTCCGTCCCTGACAATCTCCAGGTTATCCTGGGCATTGCGCAGTTCTTCCTGGGCCAGTTTTAACTGGGTTTCCACATTTTCGTATTCTTCACGGACAACAACTTTTGACTCATACAATTCCCTGGTCCTGTCAAACACCCGCCGGGCCTGGGTCAGGTTCAGGTTGGCCTGGGTAACGCGGGATTCTGCAGCATTCAATGTGCCCATTTCCGGTATTACCTTGATCCTGGCAATGATCTCTCCCACCTGGACCATTTCTCCCGCTTCCTTGTAAAGGGCAGAAACAATTCCTGATATCTGCGGCACAATGGCTACCTCGTCTCTGGGTTCCACTTTTCCCGTTGCCACGGTTTTTTGTTCAATATTTCCCTTTTCCGGGACAACCAACTCGTATACCTCTTTTTTAGGTCGGGATTTTTTCCACAGGTAGACAAAAGTGAACACCACACCCGCCAGGAGGGCGATGATCAACACATAGCGTAAAATTTTCTTCATTGTAAATGTTATTTATAATCTTTAATTTTCTTCCCGGATAGCATCTATTGCTTTTATCTGTAAGGCTCTGTATGCAGGCAAAATACCTGCTATCATTCCGCACAAAAGGATTATGGCTGCCGCTGACAGAGCGACTGTAAAATTGATCTGCGGATTTTTGAAAAACACTTCTCCCGTCATATTCTGTAGCAGGAATTTATCGGCAAGATCAAGGACCAATACTCCGAATGCCAAACCCAGAAATCCTGCAGCAACAGTCAATACGGTACTCTCCTTTATGATCTGGAAAATTATGGAAGACGGTTTGGCACCAATGGCTCTTCTCACACCAATTTCTTTGGTTCGTTCACGGACCGTGACCATAATAATATTGCTCACACCCACTACCCCGGCCAGCAGGGTCCCCAATCCCACGATCCAGATCAGTACGGCTATTCCGGTGAACAACATTTCAAACTGCTTGAAAATTCTTTCCACATTTATGCTTTCAAGCGCAAAATTATCTGTCGGAGCAATGTTGTGTCTGGCCTTCAACAATGTTTCCACCTGTGGTTCCAGGATACTCATGCTCACGTTCTCATTAGCCACGACACCTATCAGATGTATGATGGTTCCGGAATTCTGTATCTGTTGCATAACCGAATAGGGAATACTGATGACTTCGTCATCCCGTCCGTTTATGTTGACCCCCCTTACGGAAGACTCACAAACCCCTATGATCTGGAAATTGATATTGTATAGTTTCAGGTATGTCCCAACAGGATCCTCACCCGCCCTGAAAAGTTCTTCATAAACTCGTCTTCCCACAACACATACTTTCCTGCGATCCTGGACATCCATATGATTAATATAACGTCCGTAGATCATATGTTGGGGCATCATTTGATTGTATAAGGGGGAATTCCCTTTGGTATTGCAACTGGTGCTTTTATCGCGGTATACTACGGTTACATTCTGTCCCATTAAAAAAGGCACTGTATATTTTATATCTTTTATCTGCGCTTCCAGAATATTCAGATCTTCTTCCTGCATATTCCAATACCGTCCTTTCCGGAAACCTTTATACGGCTCCGAAGTCCTGTTTGTATAAAATAACGCCGAGTTTTCGGAAAATCCCTGAATGTCGGAGGCCACACCTTCGGACAAACCGTTCCCGGCCCCAAGCATAATCACCAGCATAAATATTCCCCAGAAAACTCCGAAGGCGGTAAGCAGACTTCTTCTTTTGTTGCGGGTGATCGTCACCCATATTTCCTGCCAGCTGTCCAGATCAAACATAATTACTCGTATCTTAAAGCTTCAATCGGTTTTACCTGAACAGCCCGCCTGGCCGGCAGGTACCCGGCCAGAAGCCCGGCTATTATCAACACAATGGTTGCGGCTATGATAATTGAAGGTTCCACGGTAGGATTGGTAAACATCACCATATCTTCCTGTGAAGTAGGTGCATTCGGGGTACCCATAACATTATTCAGCAACTCGGTCACCGCAATTCCCCCTAACATGCCCAGGTACCCGAAGAAAGCGGTTATCATAAGACATTCGGTCATCACCAAACGTAAGATAGTCCCGGGGGTGGCACCAATGGCTTTTCGTATTCCAAACTCTTTAGTACGCTCTTTAACTGTAATCAACATGATGTTACTGATGCCCACCACCCCGGCTATCAAGGTTCCTAACCCAATAATCCACACAAATAATGTTATCCCGTTGAAAATTCCTTTAAACTGGATGTATTCCCTGGAAATGTTATAAAGATAAATTGCCGATCGGTCTTCCCGCTCAAAACGGTGCTTACGACCCAGGGCACCCCTGAGATTTTCTTCAAAAATGTCATTTTCTTTTGTCGTTTCCAGTCCGTTGAGCAACATAGCCACCTGCGAGTACCCGTTTTCCGGATTATAGATCAGCTGGGCTGTTGTCAAAGGAATGCAACTGTTGGGATTCTGTGACATATTATTGTCATGGTAGATACCTATCACCTGGTACATGACATTGTCATAAGTAATGAATTTCCCCAACGGATCTTCTTCTTTAAAAAGTAATTCAGCTGTTCTGGAATGCAGGACGATCACTTTTCTGGCCTCCCTGATATCTGCCCGGTTTATAAACCTTCCGTTACCCGGCCTGATCTTAACCGTTTCAATATTGCTGTAACCCGGCATGACACCCTGTAATACTCCGGGCGCATAATCTCCTTGGTAGAAGAAATTCTGATTGGAACGGGTGATCAAAGGAGATACATTGGATACCTGGTTAAATTCGTTTTCAAGAAAAGGCCCCTCGGTACTGTCCAGTTTTATGCGTCTGCCTGCCTGTAAACCCTGGTAAGCTTCCGCCGTTCTTCCGGGCCAGAGTTTCACGAAGTTGGTGGCCATATCGGCAAAATTGAATAAAATGCCGTTCCTGAGACCGTTTCCTGCTCCCAACAATGCAATGAGCATGAAAATGCCCCATGCCATGGAAAATCCCGTAAGGAACGTCCGCAGTTTATTTTTTCTTAACGTGCTGAATATTTCCTGAAAATCATCAAACATAACACTTTCCGTTATTGATGTTCAATAGATCCTATGACACCGTCGCGAATTTTTATGATCTTATGGCTCATGGCTGCCATTTCAGGGTCGTGCGTAACCATTACGATCGTCATTCCTTCCCGGTTGACCTGTTGCAATATTTCCATAACCTCTATAGACGTCTGGGAGTCCAAGGCTCCGGTTGGTTCGTCTGCAAGAATAACCTGGGGATTCGTAACCAAAGCACGCGCTATGGCTATGCGCTGTTTTTGTCCGCCGGACAATTCGGAAGGCAGGTGATCCGCCCACTCGGTCAATCCCATACGATCCAGGTATTCCATGGCGATCTTGTTCCGTTTGTTTCTGCGGATCCCCTGGTAATACAGGGGAAGCGCCACATTCTCCAGGGCCGTTTTGAAAGTGATCAGATTAAAAGACTGAAATACAAAGCCTAACATGTTGTTCCTGTAAACGGCAGAATTTTTTTCTGACAAATCCTTTATGAGCTTCCCGTTCAAGTGATAAGACCCTGAATCGTAATCGTCCAGTATCCCAATAATGTTTAACAGTGTGGATTTCCCGGATCCGGAGGATCCCATGATGGCAACAAACTCTCCTTTGTCTATTTGCAGGTTCAACCCTTTCAGAACATGTAATGCGGCTCCGTTGTAATAGGTTTTGTTGATATCCCTGAGGTGGATCATTGTTTTTTAATTATAGTACTAATTATTTACAAGAATTTTGCGCGACAAATATATATACAATTTTTGATACCTTGCAACACAAGGTACTAAAATTTTATAAAATGTTTGATTTCATTATTATTTCTTATATTTGAACTCAATTCAATCAAATTTTATGCATAGCTGTCTGTCATATATTCTGGAGTATCTGGGCTATGCTTCCTGTTATTATTATTCGTATTGCCGCTCCTGACGGGAATACACAGGTGCTTTTTCCCGCTCAGGAGCTTACCGGTTTTTGTTATACACATAAGACGTGCCAGGCAGCACTATGGTTACATCTGACGTGTATTTTTTTTGTTATTAATTGTAAAACACTTATCAGAACCGTTATGAATCCCATAAAATTTTATCAAACCCAACCAATTCCCCTGGAATTGCATAAAGTCCGTATTGTTCAAAAACTCAACCTTGTTCCGCTGGACAGGCGCCTGCTTGCCATTAAGGATGCCGGCTTTAACTCTTTTAAATTGTCTACCCGGGACGTTTTCCTGGATATGCTCACAGACAGCGGCACAAACGCCATGAGCGACAATCAGCTGGCGGCCATGATGCAGGCAGATGATGCGTATGCCGGATCGCAAAGCTTTGACAAATTGCAAAAAGCCATACAAGATGTACTCGGCAAGAAATTTATCCTGCCCACACACCAGGGCCGCGGTGCCGAAAATGTGATTTGCCGCACTTTTATCAAGCCGGGCAATGTCATACCCATGAATTACCATTTTACCACCGCCCTGGCCCATATCATGGCCGTCGGCGGCAGAATAGCCGAATTGCTTCATGATGATGCCTTGAAACTGCAATCGGATAATCCTTTTAAAGGCAATATTGATATTGAAAAGCTGGAAAAATGCATCCGGAAGGAAGGCGTGGAAAACATTCCGTTCATTCGTATGGAAGCCTCAACCAACCTGATTGGCGGACAGCCTTTTTCTATCAGGAATATGATGGATGTACGAAAAATCGCAGACAAATACGGGATCATGATCGTACTGGATGCCAGTCTTATTGGAGAAAACGCCTATTTGGTCAAGCAACGTGAAGAAGAATGGAAAGAAAACCCCATGGAAGAGATCATAAAAATGATGACATCCCTGGCCGACCTGGTATATTTCTCCGCTCGCAAGTTATCCTCATCCCGGGGAGGGGCAATATGTACCAACCGGAAAGCATTATATCAAAAAATGGAAGCTCTGATTCCTCTTTACGAAGGCTTTCTGACTTATGGAGGTATATCCATCCGGGAAATCGAAGCCATGGCTGTAGGTCTTTACGAAACCCTTGATGAAACAATGATAGGACAAAGTCCTGAGTTTATTCGTTTTATGGTTAACGGCTGTATGGATAAGGGAATACCTATGGTTACTCCTCCGGGAGTACTAGGCGCACATGTGGATGCCATGCAATTTTGTGATCACATACCCCAGGAACAGTACCCGGCCGGAGCTCTTGCCGCGGCTTTTTATTTGTGTTCCGGGGTCAGAGGCATGGAACGGGGATCGGTATCGAGTGCCAGGGACGAAAACGGGAATGAAGTCCTTGCCGATGTGGAGCTCCTGAGACTGGCACTGCCCAGGCGAGTCTTTACGCTATCGCAGGTAATGTATGCCATGGACCGCCTGGAGTGGCTGTTCCACAACCGAAAACTTATTGGAGGTCTTCGCTTCACCTACGAACCGCCTGTTCTGCGTTTCTTTATGGGATCCCTGGAACCCGTGGAAGACTGGCCGGCCCGGTTGGTGGATAAGTTCCGCAAAGACTTCGGAGACAGTCTTTGACAAAGAGCGGCATTTTCCTTTCCGGGGCGAAAGGGAAGTGCCGTTTTTTTTTATCTTTGTGCTATGAGAGTATATCTTATAGCATTTCTTTACATTGCTGCTCCCCTGCTTATAATATACCTGTACCAGCATTCCCGTTTCTTTTCAAAGATCGGCACGGTTATGCTGGCATATGCCGTTGGTATCATTATGTCTTTTTCGGGACTTATGAAAGCACCCGGCCAGGAGGCGGAGCTTTTGGCGGGCATGCAGAACTGGTTTATGAACCTGACGGTTCCCATAGCCATCCCCCTGATGTTATTTTCATCGCATTTTACACTGTGGTTTAAAACACTTAACAAAACCTTTGCCACGCTCCTTGCAGGCATCGTTTCCATTCTTCTGACCATTACCCTTGCCTTTTTTATATTTCATCATGCCAAGATACCAGAATTATGGAAAACATCCGGCATGCTGGTGGGAATGTATACGGGAGGAGCCTTGAATTTCGCTTCCTTAAAACAGATCCTAAACGTAGACAACAATACCTACATACTGGTACAGACATTTGACACAGCACTTTCATTCTTTCTCCTGTTGTTTATTCTCTCCGGCGGTTATAAAGTGTTTCGCAAAATTTTGCCCTACGGGAAAAAACAGGAAGCACCTGTCGATGTGCCTGAAAATGGATCCAATCTGCCGGCAAAAGAAACTTTTGAGGACTATTCGGGAATGTTCAGTAAGAAAATCCGTGGGAAACTTTTCTTGTCATTGCTTCTGGCCATTGCCTGCCTGGGAATTGGGGCCGGCATATCCATGCTTGCAGGAGCGGGATTGAATGAACTGATCATCATTCTGACCATAACAACCCTGGCCATAGCCGCATCTTTCTGGAAAAAGATCCGTGAAATCCCTAAGACTTTTGAATTCGGAATGTATTTCATATTGGTATTCAGTGTTGTGATCGCATCCCTGTTTGACATACACAGCCTGTTCAGCCGGGAAAGCCTGAATCTGCTGGCCATGGTGGGATTTGTCCTGGTTATCTCCATCTTCCTTCATATTCTGCTGGCCCGCATCTTCCGTATAGAAGGGGATCTGTTTACAGTATCCCATATCGCGTTGCTTTTTTCACCTCCTTTTGTACCACCCGTTGCAGCCGCCATGAATAACAGGCATGTTCTTGTCAACGGCATTATTATTGGTCTTATTGGCTATGCCTGCGGCACATACCTGGGAACTTTCATGGCCGAGATCTTCAAATGGATCGGATAACATTAATAACCTTAAATATGAAAAAAACTTATCGTATACTAATATTACTGGCGCTTATTAGCATTGGAACAAATGTTTCTGCGACAGATAAAGACAGCCTGGCCGTGGTAAAAAAAGGCTGGACATTCGGAGCCCTGCCCAGCATTGGGTACAATACCGACCTGGGCTTTCAGTACGGGGCCCTGGCCGAGTTTTACAATTACGGAGACGGCTCCACTTTTCCACAGTACAAACACCTGATGTATGTAGAAGCCAATTACACCACAAAACGCTCCGGCCTGTTCCGTTTTTTTTACGATTCAAAATACCTGATCCCCGGAGTCCGGGTCACCTTTGATTTGAGTTATGTGCCTGAAGCGATGGCTGATTTTCTGGGATTTAACGGGTATCAGTCTGTTTACAATCCGGAATGGGGGAAAACCGGAGAGGCGGGCTATTTGTCACGCGCTTTTTATAAAATGAAGAAAAATTTCTTCCGTTCCACCGCTGATTTTCAGGGAACCATAGCCGGAAATCTATATTGGAATGCCGGTCTGGGTGTGTTCAATTACGGAGCCGATGAGGTGAACATTGAATTCCTGAACAGGAATAAGGATGAAAACAAAAAACTCCCCACAACGGATCAGCAACCCACCCTTTACAATTATTATAAGGATTGGGGACTGATCAAAGACAACGAACTCCATGGCGGAACCCACCCGTTCGTGCGTGCCGGTCTTACTTTTGACTCACGGACCCGTCCCAACAATCCAAATCGGGGGATATGGGCCGATGTTTTCTTTACCTACTTTGGAGCCTTTGGAGACCAAAAAGAATACAACCACCTTACCCTGAATGCCTCTTTCCGTCATTACTTACCTGTATGGGGGGACAAGATCATCTTTGCATACCGCCTTGGATACCAGGGATCCCTCTGGGGAAACACACCCTTCTACATGAAGAATTACATGGCCACCCTGTTCACCAAACGGGCCAATTACGAAATGCTGGGAGGAGCCAACAGTTTGCGTGGTATAGTTCGTAACCGTGTAACAGGTGACGGGTATGCCTATGCCAACGTAGAATTCAGGGTAAAACTCATTTCATTCCGGATAGCACGCCAGGCATTTTACATAGGTATTAATCCCCTGTTTGACATTGGGTACATTACCGATCCGGTGGAACTGACCCGTTCCGAGACAGAATTGCGTGCGTTGACAGCTGCTTCCGGTGTTGATTACAATGATTTCTTTGCCTCGGAAGACTTGTTCCATATGAGCGCCGGAGCCGGATTGAAGGTCGCTCTGAATGAAAACTTTATATTGTCGGTAGATTTTGCCAAAGCACTCAACAAACAGGACGGCAATACCGGCTTGTACATCATGCTCGGATACATGTTCTAAACATCTGCCCATGAAACGCTGCTGTCTATCAGCCATCTTCCTTGTTTTCTCTGCCCTGCTGTTACACGGACAGGGAAGAGAAACCCTGAGCCGGCTGCTGGACATGCTGGACAAGCAACTGGAATTGCGAACCACATACGAACAAAATCGTGTTCAGCGTATCAACGCGTTGAAAAGCGTTTTGCTATACCAGGACCTTTCCCCGGAACAACGTTACGGCTTTTACCAGCAGATCATTGACGAATACAAAGCCTATAACTTTGACTCCACCATGCATTATATTGAGATTTCCGCAAACCTCGCAAAGACGCTGGATAACCGGAAATACAGGGACGAGGCACAGATCCGTCGCGGGTTGATATTTGCCACATCCGGGAATTTCTTTGAGTCGGGAGATATTTTATACAACGAAATAGACTCCCTTCAGCTGGATCCGTCGCTCCTTACGGAATACTATGCCGCTTTACAGCGCCTGGCAGCCGAACTGTCTGAGTATTCTACCGATCCTGCCACTAAACGAATTTCGCAGGCCAGGAAAAACTATTACCGGGGCAAGATCCTGGAGCTGCTTGATCAAGAATCTGATGAGCATCTATATTACAGGTTCCAGGAAGCCTACGAACAGGAAAACCTGGACCGGGCAGACAGCATAGTCCGGATCCTGGTTTCCCGTCACAAAGAATCCTCTCACCAATATGCCATCTATGCCTATCACATGTCCACCGTTTATCAGAACCTGGGAGATGTCAACTGTCAAATGGAATGGCTGGCCCGTTCTGCCATGGCTGATATTCAGTCTGCCGTAAAGGACCATGCTTCCCTGACCAGGCTGGCTACTGTCCTGTTTGAAACAGGGGGAAATATTGAAAGGGCTTTCAGATACATAGACATTTCTTTGGCCGATGCCTTGTTTTACAATGCCAAGCTCAGGCCCTGGCAGGTAGCCGAGGTTTTACCTCAAATAGAAAGAGCGTACCAAGAAAAACAGGTGGCCCAGACCAGGCGGGTTAAAGCGTTTTTGATCTCTATTAGTGCCCTGCTGCTCATTTTGATCTTTGCCATTGGCTACCTGGTAAAACAAACCCGGCGTACCATCAGGGCCCATAAATCGTTGCGCGTCATCAACAAACGTATTGTCTCCCAAAACCATGAACTGAACCTGGTCAATAAGCAACTGCAAAAACTTAATCACCAGATAGCTGAATCCAACCGCGTAAAAGAAGGATATATTGGCCTTTTCCTGGCCATTTTATCGGACAACCTGGATAAAATGAAGGAATTCCGTGCCCTGGTCAGGCGAAGTATCCGGTACGGCAAGGTGCAGGACCTGGAAGAAGAACTCAGCAACACCGAATGGGCCGATAAGGAAATTGCCAACTTTTACAGGACTTTTGACACGGCCTTCCTTGAGCTGTATCCAAGTTTTGTGGATGATTTCAACGATCTGCTGATACCGGAAGAACGGATCGTATTGAAGAAAGGCGAATTGCTCAATACCGAACTGCGGATCTTTGCACTGATAAGACTCGGCATTAAAGATTCCGGAAGAATTGCCGCACTGCTCAGGTATTCTGTCAACACCATTTACAATTACAGGGCCAAAATAAAAAATGCCGCAATAGGTTCCCGGGATGACTTTGAAGACCGTGTAGCTACCCTTTAAATCCACTTTTTTGTCACACAATAAACGCACAAACCCCTGTTTATCAGGGGTTTTTCGTTGTTGAACGCAGAACCGGTCCACTAAATCACCACATTCAAAATAATCAAATGGTTTAATTTCTAATTTTAAAAAATTGTTGATTTGTACTTATAATTTCTAACCAATCTAACATAATATCACTAAATCTAAAACAAAACAGCATGAAAAAGCTATTGACCCTTTTGTTTTTAGGACTAAGCTGTTCACTTTACGCCCAAACCGTGAAAGTGAGCGGTACGGTTACCGGGACGGACGGTATGTCCCTGCCCGGCGTTTATGTGATGGAAGAGAATACTTCAAATGCGGTATCTACCGATATTGACGGATATTACTCCCTGGAGGTATCTGTCGGAAGCAATCTTCTTTTCTCTTACATAGGCTATAAAACTCAAATCATCCCCGTTACGGGAGCAACCGTTATTAACGTAACGTTGGAGGAAGACTCTGAATTACTTGAAGAAGTTGTGGTAGTCGGGTACGGCACCCAGAAAAAAAGTGTTGTGACGGCATCCATTGCCAGAGTTTCTTCTGATGACCTGAAAAACGTTGCCCCGGTGAGGATAGACAATGCTCTGAAAGGATTGACATCAGGTGTGACCGTTACCTCCTCTTCCGGACAACCCGGAGCCTCTGCCCGTGTGCGGGTACGTGGTGTAGGAACAATCAACAATTCCGAACCTCTTTATATTGTGGACGGAATGCCGATCGGTGGCGGTATTGATTATTTAAACCCTTCGGATATTCAATCCATTGAAGTACTGAAAGACGCGGCATCAGGGGCCGTGTACGGAGCCCGTGCAGCCAACGGAGTAATCCTGGTTACCACTAAATCAGGAAAAAAAGGAGCTGCAAGCGTAACTTATGATTTCTCATACGGTTTCCAGAATCCCTGGAAAGAATACGATGTTCTGAATGCTACCGAATATGCGATCCTGATGAATGAGGGGCACCTGGCACAGGGAAAAGCCCCGGTATACAACGATCCGTATTCCCTTGGAGAAGGAACTGACTGGCAACAAGAAATATTCAATTACAATGCGCCGCAGATCAATCATCAGCTGACCATCAGCGGAGCCTCCGACAAAGTGAATTATTACATTTCCGGAGGATACTACAAACAAGATGGTATTGTGGGAGGTAACTTCAACCGTTCCAATTACGAACGTCTTACCCTTCGCACCAACACCACATACAACCTGATGGACCATTCGGCAAGCCGGAATTACCTGCATAAATTCACCCTGGGCATGAACATCGCCTATTCCAGGAACACTTCCTACGGCATTACCACCAACTCGGAATTCGGCGGTCCTCTCGGCTCGGCTTTGGGGATGGCTCCCACATTACAGGTTTATGCCGATGATCCCGGGACTCTCCTTGCCGAGCACCCCACGGCTGTAAAGGATCCACGGAACGGGAAGCCTTTCAGCATCGTTGAAGGAAGTATTTACAACGAAATGGTAAACCCTCTGGCCTCTCTGAGCCTTCCGGGGTCCAAAGGGAACTCGGACAAATTTGTTTCCAATTTCTGGGCCGAGTTGGCCATCTGGGATAACCTGAAATTCAGGAGTTCTTTGGGGACCGATCTTTCTTTCTGGGGAAGCGACGGATGGAGCCCGGCATATTTCCTTTCCACCAAAAATTTCAGGGAATATTCGGAAGTCTGGTCGTCTATGAACCGGTCTTTGGTATGGCAGGTTGAAAACGTGCTGTCTTACGAAAAAGAGTTTGGATCCCATTTTATCCAGGCCCTGGTAGGTCAGTCTGCCCAAAGCAATATGGGACAGAACCTGTCGGGCGGCAACCGCTACCTGCAGGAAGAAGACCCGTATAAAGCCAACATGGGATTTGCCACGGGAACCCAGGAATACCAAACTGCGGGAGGTTACGTCTACACACCTCACCGGCTGTCTTCCTTGTTTGCCCGTGTCAGTTACAACTACGCTGAAAGATACATGTTTCAGGCTACGGTGCGCAGGGACGGTTCTTCCAATTTCGGGCCCAACAACCTGTATGCTATATTTCCCTCTGCTTCAGTCGGATGGAACTTCACGAACGAGTCTTTCATGGAGGGTGTCTCGGGCTGGTTAACAAGCGGTAAATTAAGGGCATCCTGGGGGAAAAACGGGAACGAGTCCATAGGTCAGTTCCGCTATACCACCACCATGGCCTCGGGCAATAACTATCCTTTTGGAAATCCCGGCGTAGTGAACACCGGTGCAAAACCCAACGGATTTGCCAATGCAGACATTCGCTGGGAAGAATCCACACAGACAGACATCGGTCTTGACCTGGGATTTTTCAGGGATGCTTTGACTTTCTCTGTAGACTGGTATAACAAACGTACCACAGGTATGCTGATGGACATTCCTGTTCCGGCGTATTCCGGTGACAGCGCCCCTACCGGGAACGTGGGGATCATGGACAACAGCGGTTGGGAATTCGACCTGAGGTACCGTTTCAGCCTGGGCGATGCCCACTTTAATATAGGAGCTAATGCCACATACTTGGAAAACATCCTGGTAGAACTGGGTAATGAAAACGGGTGGCAAAATTACGACTCTCACAAGATAGGAACACTCACGCGCGCGCAAAACGGGTATCCTTTCCCCTTCTTCTATGGATGGAAAACAGACGGTTTGTTCCAGAATTGGGCAGAAGTAGAGGCAGGTATACAACCCAATGCCCAACCGGGCGATGTGCGTTTTGTGGACATTGACAACAACGGCGTAATAAATGATGACGACCGTACCATGATAGGTAAGGGAATGCCGGACTGGAGCTTTGGTTTTAACCTGGGATTCACCTGGAAGGGATTTGATTTTAATGCCTTCTTCCAGGGAGTATTCGGAGTAGATGTATACAACGTAACCCGGCGTACAGACCTTTACTACATCAACCTTCCGGCTTACATGATCAATCGCTGGACAGGAGAAAACACGTCTAACAAGATCCCCCGTTTCTCTTACGAAAGTGCCAACGAGAACTGGCGGGCTTCGGACCTCTGGGTAGAAGACGGATCTTATCTTCGATTGAAAAACATTCAATTGGGTTACACCCTGCCCTCCCATCTGACACGCAAAATTTTCATTTCCAACTTGCGTATTTACGTGGCAGGAGAGAACGTGCTTACGTTTACCAATTATTCTGGGTTTGATCCGGAGATCGCATCGGGCGGAACCTCACTGGGTATTGACCGCGGGGTTTATCCGCAATCCAAGATCTACACACTGGGTATAAATCTTACTTTCTAATCCTGAAACAGATACTATTATGAAAAAGATATTTTTATTATTAAGTACGATATTCGCCCTGGGTCTGTATTCATGTTCAGATAATTTCCTGGTAGTTGAATCCAAGGGTTCCATTCTGGAGAGCAACTACTACAATTCTGCAGACAGACTGTATTCCGGATTGGTTGCAGCTTATGACCCCCTGCAATGGTTTGATTATTTTTATCAGTACAATTCGCTGAACATGGTATCCGACATAATGGCGGACGATATCTACACCGGAGGGTCCAATGAAGGTGACCAGCCGATCCTTGTGAAAGCCCATTTTTATACGGCAACATCCACTGATGTTCCCAATATGATCTGGACAACCGCTTATTCCGGCGTAAACAGATCCAATATTGTAATTGCCAAAGCGCCTGAAATTGAAATGGAAGAAGCCCTTAAGGCGAAGTATGTGGCCGAGGCTAAGATCCTGAAAGCATATTATTACAATATTCTTTGGAAATTCTGGGGGAACATCCCTTATTACGATGAAAACCTGTCTTTCCCTTACATCACTGACCAGGTGCCTGCAGACCAGGTTTACCAGAACATCATCACAACCATAGAAGATGCACTGGCAATGAACTCCCTGCCAATGAAAGCCCCGGTCGGAGAAGAAGGGCGCATTACAAAAGCCATGGCGTATATGCTTTACACAGAAGTAGTCCTTTATCAGAACGATGAATCCCGTTTTAATACAGCATTCCAGTACATGAAAGAAATCATTGATTCCGGTCAGTATTCCCTGGTGAATGACTTTCAGGGCATTTGGAAAGAAGAAGGCGAATGGGGACCCGAATCTATATGGGAGATCAATTATATTTCCGAAGGCGGAGTTCGCGATTGGAGTGCACCAATTGCCACCGGAGGATCCGTTTATCCTGTACTGATAGGTATCCCTGGATACGTAGGAAATGATTTCTGCGACGGATGGGGCTTCAGTCCCGTTGCCGAGTCGGCCTACAACATGTATGAAGAAGGGGACATCCGCCGGGACGGCGGGATCCTGAATTTTGCCAAACACGCCGATGAGACCGGAGCCAGCTACACAGCCCGGTGGCAGGATACAGGCTATTTCCTTTTGAAATACATTGGTAGGAAAAACGGAAATC
>JBAZHT010000027.1:0-22125 GCA_041652255.1 Bacteroidales bacterium | reverse complement strand
CTTGTACCGGAAAAAGGTCAAGTTCTGGGGTGGAAATTTCAGTTTTTTTGCTTATCATTGTACAAAGGGTTGTTTTTGTTGTAAACACTTTAAATATAGCTATTTAAACTATACTTAAAGAACAAAACCCCCTTTTTTTTTTGAGTATTTATGAATAATTCAGGTTAAGATGCATAGATAGAAATTTATTAATTTTGAACTTGATGCGCGATAGTGTTTCATCGAGTGTGTCCGGCCTTCTTTAGAGGGTTAGTTTAGCCTTTCAAATTTATTAATTTTTATTATTCTCCGGAGGAAACAATTTTTGATCCAGATCAATTCTGGGTAAACATCTTTGATAGGAGGTTTTATCCATTGCTGTCTTGCCCATAAGAACCAGAACAGACTCTTCATTAGGCATGGCACCGCGCATCCTTAAGACTCGCCTAAAATCTTTGTTTAACCGCTCAATCCAGTTCGTTGTGTAAATCATGGATTGTACCCGGGGATGGAAATCCAAGTATGTGAAATAATCCTTAAATCAATTTGATCCAGCATATTTCTTATACTTCGATAATCGGAGGCCCATTTACGACAGAGTCCTTCCCACCTGGACCAGGCATGTTCCCTGGTATAGTCAGGCTGACCAACACGAAAAAAAAATGCCAGATCCTGACTGAGCTCCTGTTTATCTCCATGACGTACACGATTCAACATATTGCGTTTAAGATGCGTTACACAACGTTGTAGAGGAGTTGTCGGGTAAACACGGGAAAGCGCACTTGTCAGACCGCTAAGGCCATCAGCAACCAGCAGACCTATTCGTTCCAGCCCCCTTGATTTAAGTTCACTAAACATTTCCTCCCATCCTGTTGCACTTTCCGTTGGACGGTTAAAAATCCCCAGAACTTCCCGGGTCTTATCTTCTTTCACACCCAATGCTACATAAAAAGCTTCTGTTTCTACCGAATAAAGACTACCGGATAATAGGTTTCCAATGAACGTTTTAACCACTGGTCTATATCTACGCGAAGGTACTCAATCATACGGGAGATACTGGCTTTACTATATCTTGGGGTGAAAATTCCCATAGCGGTCTCGTGGTATGCGAAATTCAAGTACCCGGCCCTGTCCATAACTGCGCCCCTGTCGGAATCCATTCCCTTTGTTCCCCGGATAACCGTTCAAATACTCGCGTCGCTCATTGATCATCATACTCTCAAGCATGATTTCCATTAAATCCTGTAATCCGTTTTTTCGCTCTGCATGTTTGCTTATTACAGAAGAAAGTTGTTCTTTTGTCAATAACATAGTCTTTTAGATTAAGTAGTTTTACTTTTTTTGTCATTTGCAAAACTAACTCTTAAGAGGCTATGTTTTTTATTTCAGACACACTTTTTGGAACAGTATCAGTTTATCAGAAATCATTATATTTGAAATTATGAAAAAATTTGTAATAGTTGCCGTTATAGCCTGTATAATGCCTCTGTCGCCGGTCTGGGCACAGGACAATAACATACAGCAGGATACCCTTCGCAATTTCAGCATTAAGATCGTAGACAGGAAAGGTAAGCCTATGCCTAACCTGGTAGTTTCAACCGTTCATCAGGATCAGTCTTTTCTTACAGACAAGAAAGGTTCGGTGTTACTGGAAGGTGTATGTGACAGAGATTCACTGGTGGTATTCCTTCCCAATATTGGAGAAACGCACATACCCTGTGAGGGTTTGGATTCCATATTGATCTCCGTGAAATCAAAAAAACGTTTCCGGGTAGATAACCGCAAAGAACTGGCAAACAGAAGAACAACTCCTACCAATTCCATAGAAAACGTACCGGAACTTCTCAAAACAAGACCTGCCAGGGATCTTGCCGAACTATTGATGGGACAAATCCCGGGATTGCGCATTTCCAGCGGTCCCAACGGGGTGACTGCCAACATCAGGGGGATCAACACCATAACGGGCAATACAGAACCGCTCATTGTTGTGGATGGAATGACGTATGATTCGTTTTCCGTTGTAAACAGTTTTTTGGACGTACACAGCATCCAGTCCATCCAGGTTCAGAAAGACGGCGGTATGTACGGTATGCGGGGTGCCAACGGAGTGATCATTGTCACTACAAAAGGTTCTTCTGCAAACCCCTTGTCTTACTGACAAACAAGGCTTCTGTGACCTTCCTTTCCTACGGCACAGACTCCAAAAAAATAATTATCCTTGCTGTACGGAATTCTGGCATGGTTTTCCGTAACGAAAATTTCTTTTTCCCAGGCAGGCTGATCCGTCTGGCGCAATAAAACATAGTAGCCCGTGATGGAAGCATTTTCAGAAGAATGATCCCAGGTAAGTTCTGTATAATTGCTCAGATCCCGGGTGTTTATTCTCACATTGGCGGGAGCCTGGGGCGCTTTGGCCAGATTCATAACAGCGGCCATATTCACCGCTGTATTTTTTCTTACATATTCAAAATCAACGCCTGAAGGCATATCTCCATAAGAGATACCGTTTTCTGTGCGAACAAGCTGATGGGTTCTGTCATAATTTTCATAATATTCAGAGATCCTGACAGCCGGATAACCTGCCCTGAGGAAAGGTGTATGATCCCCGCCCCTGCCAAAACGGTCGTTCCTGAAGATCATCTTTACGGTAAGATTGTCTACATACATAGCAGCCGTTTCCATAATGTATCTGGCCAGGTGACGCGAAGGCCCTTCTTCCGAAAAAACCCTTGTAAGGGTGTTGGTTTTTTGTCCTGTATCACTGGCCTGTGTGTTTCCTATCATGTCGTAGTTGATCACCCCGCGAATGTTCCAGCCTTCGGACCGGGCAATTTCAGCCATGGCAGCTGCACCCAGCAAACCGTGCTCTTCTCCGGAAAGAAATAAAAACCTAACAGTTGCCGGAAGGGGTTCTTGTGCGGACAATATCCGTAAACTTTCCATCAGGCAGGCTGTTCCGCTTCCGTTATCGTTTGCCCCGGGAGCAAAAGAAGTGGAATCATTGTTGTCATTGACACGACTGTCGTAATGCGCTAGCAAAACGATCTCGTGGGATCCGGTTCCCCGGAGTACGGCCATAATATTGGTCAGGCACACTTCTCTTTCCAGCCTGGTCCCCGGCCCTCCCACTGTATAAGGTGCCTTTTCCACTGTTAATCTTCCCTCAGAAGCGGGTATATAAGAAGAAGCCTTCCTGAAGAGCCATTCACCGGCAGCCCCTATGCCTTTATTTGGATCCTGACGTGTACTCAGATTGTGCCGGGTTTCAAAATCCACCAGTTTCAGTATATACGACTCTATACTATCAGCGGAAATCCTGGAAATACTTTCAGTAATAACCGGATCGGGTTGTGCTTTTGCCGGCAGTAAAATACCGGATAAGATCAAAAAAAATACAAATCTTTTCATGATTTCAAACTTAAATAAAATCTTTGTATTTTTGAAACCATGGAAAAAACAAGATCCCGTTCGTTTCTGATCATTTTGCTGACATATGTTCTGGCCGTGATCGCAGGAATTTTTGTCTATAAACTGACCGGTTCATTATGGGAGATCAAAGGGATCCTCCCCAGAATTTTCATCGCAGACACGGTAGCCACAATACTTGTATGGCTGGTAGGGATTTATTACAAAAATTCTTCCGTTTACGACCCGTTTTGGAGTGTTGCCCCACCGGTCATTATGATCCTGCTTGCCTTCCATTTGAATCTTTTATCCCCGGGAAGTATCCCTGTATCACTTGTGCTGCTGCTGGCGGCCGTATGCTTTTGGAGTATACGCCTGACCGCAAACTGGGCCTATACCTTCCGGAACCTGGATGTACAGGACTGGAGGTATACCAAGTTCAGGAATGATTTTCCCGGGATCTGGCAATTGATCAATTTCTTTGGCATACATTACATGCCAACGCTTATCGTTTTCTTTGCCATGTTGCCTGCACTGATTGTCATGAAGAATTTGCATACTTCCCCGGACAGTGTAGGACCTGTCAACGTATTGACTTTCGCAGGATTTGCAATCAGTACGGGTGCAGCCTTGCTGCAGCTGGTTGCCGACCGGCAATTGCATCGTTTTCGCCGGATCAACTCAGGCAAAGTTTGTGAAACGGGATTGTGGAAATACGCACGGCATCCCAATTATTCGGGAGAAATTCTCATGTGGTGGGGTATTTACATAATGAGTATTTCCGTACTGCCTTTCCATTATTGGTGGACAGGTATGGGAGCCTTATTCAATACGCTGATGTTCCTGTTTATAAGTATACCGCTAATGGAACACCGTCAATTGTCAAACAAACCTGAATACGCTTCTTACAGGGACCGGGTAAGTGCACTGACCTTTCTCAGAAAAAGTACGAAAACGTAACAGCCTGCATGCTGTTCCTGACATTATATCCTTCTACTACCCCCGGTCTGAACCTATCGGTCAGTCCCAATCTAAGTTCGTACCCTATTTGAAAAACAGAGGCACGAACACCAAACCCGATGCCTATTCCCCATTCATGACGTCTGAAAACGTCGGCAAATTTAAAAACGGGATTGCTGATCTGCCCGGCTATGTAATACCTGTAATAAGTTGACAGGGAAGCATAACACCCCAGGGGCAAATTATTAAAGTTCGGAAAATACACCCGAACGGACAAAGGGACTCCCAGAGCAAGCATGTTGATCCTGTTCATATACGAAACCCCCGGTGTTTCTGCGTGGCGCGCCCCTATATATTCCAGCTGCAAAGCAGGATTCAGTTCCAGAAATCCTTTCCAGAGAAACCGGGCATTGGCTCCCACAGCTGCGTAAAAGCCCGGCCTTCCTTCCAGAACTCCCCGTGTATGACTGAACCGGTTTGTTCCTACAGACACGGTAAGTCCCGGAGAAAAAGTATATTCAGGCACATGATGGATCACGGCATATTTTCCTGATGGAGCCAAATGGGAATAACCGGCAAGCGTTGAAACCAGGCCGCTCACATAGGAAGCAACACCAACCAGCCCTTCGTAATCGATCCCTTCCGTTTGATCTTCCACTTTATGATAGGGAGATTCCGTCCCGGTAGTTACAAACAGCGTCGGAATGCGGGATTGTGCAAAACACCTTGTATCGGTAGCTCCAACAAGCGAATTTTCAAACGGGATAAAACGTATTTTTAAAACGTCCGAGTCCGGCATCCATTGCCGGGAATCTTCCAAAGTCCCTGAACCGATAACCTTTAACACGCCTGAAGTTCTGTAATACCCGACCATATCCAGGCTGATCATCGTTTTGATCTCAGGTGCCGGATACAAAGAATCTTTCAGAAAATGCTCCGAACCCCACAGGCCCTGCTCTTCACCGTCAAAGGCAACAAAGACAACGGTCCTTGACAATCCCCCTTTCTCTTTAAGTGCCCGGGCTGTCTCTATCAGAACCGCCGTTCCAGAAGCATTGTCATCTGCCCCGTTATACACAGTATCCGAGACTCCGTTTTTTCCGGTGAGACTTCCCAGGTGGTCGTAATGAGCTCCCACAATGATATACTCGTTTTTCAGCTTTGGATCCGTTCCCGGCAGGACACCTACGACATTACAACCTTCCAGAACGACCAGGGGGATTTCACGGACTGCCGATGGGATTTCCACATTAAAATAATGAAAGTAACTTGTGCCGTTAAATTCTTCCAGCCCGATATCCGCAAAGCAGTCCGCTATGTATTCTCCGGCAACTAAATTCCCTTCCGTCCCGAAAAGACGTCCCTGCAGTGAATCAGAAGCCAGGAATGTAACGTGTTCCCTGAGGGACATTCTCGCCAATGTATGTGAATCGTGTTGTTGTCCGTGAATTAAGCCGGATCCGAATAAAATAAATAATTGAAAAAAGAGTAGGAAAGTTCTTTTCATAATACTGTATAAAGATTACAAATATAAGCAATTGACAGTACAATGCGGAGACATAACAATCTATAACCCTGTACCCCCTGTAAAAATAGCATTTGTAATTATTCTTTTCCTAATATGAATAATCAGTAAGCAATTGAAATATAATAAACCATTTATTCCGGTTTATCTTACTTTTGTTCCGGAATGAACACATCTTTACAGATTCTACGTGTCCGAGTAAGGGCTTAGGTTGCAGCGACAGTGTCTGCATCCTGTATGCCCTTTTTTCCCGTCTAATTTTATCAACTTCCCATAACCTTAATATTTTTGACAATGAATGTGCGCATTCTTGTTGCCAATGCCTCTCATACAGGCTATGCAGAACGTATTTGTGAACTGATGTACATTTCGGCCCTGGAACGGGGAACGGGTATCGCCCGTCGTTCTCCGGAATACATCAAAGAAAAGATGATCAGCCAAAAAGCCGTTATAGCACTTGACGGGAAACAACTGGTTGGCTTTTCATACATAGAAACCTGGAGTTATAGATCTTTCGTGGCCAATTCGGGCCTCATAGTGGACCACGCGTACCGTCACCTGGGTATAGCTTCCCGTATCAAAAGAAAGATCTTCCACTTGTCCAGGGAATTGTATCCCAATGCAAAGATCTTCGGCATCACGACAGGGGCAGCCGTTATGAAGATCAATTCAAAACTCGGTTACAGGCCGGTACCTTTTTCGGAATTAACCCGGGACGAAGCCTTCTGGGACGGGTGCAAAGGATGCCGCAATTACGACATTCTTATACGGAATGAAAAACGCATGTGTCTTTGTACCGGGATGCTTTACGATCCGGCGGAACATCCGGCCCGGAAACAGTCAAAAGAAAAACAACAGTCAATGAAAAACCAAACCCCATGAAAACAAAAGTAATATTAGCCTACAGCGGAGGTCTGGACACCTCTTTTTGCATTCCTTACCTGACCCGGAAAAAAAAGATGGAAGTACATACCCTCCTGGTGAACACCGGAGGATTTTCAGAAAAAGAAGTAAACGCCCTGGAGGAAAAAGCCCTGAAACTGGGAGCCGTCACCCATAAGACCATAGATATCAGGGAAACGTATTATGACCGATGCCTTAGATACCTGATTTTCGGAAATGTCCTGAAGAACAACACCTACCCCCTTTCTGTAAGTTCGGAACGTGCCTTCCAGGCAATGACAGTTGTCAATTATGCCAAAGAAACGGGAGCCGGGGCCATTGCGCACGGGAGTACGGGAGCCGGTAACGACCAGGTACGTTTTGATTATTTCATCCACGTGTTTGCCCCGGAAATGCAATTGCTGGCTCCCGTCAGGGATTTGAAGATCGGCAGAAAGGAAGAGATCGCTTATCTAAGGGAGCTGGGTTTTGATTATAACTGGGAAAAATCCAAATATTCCATCAACCAGGGAATTTGGGGAACCAGTATTGGAGGGGTCGAAACACTCCGTTCGCTGGGAGAACTTCCGGAAGAAGCATTCCCTGTAAAACGAACCAAAACGGGAACGGAAACCGTTGTCATTGATTATACAAAAGGAGAACCTTCCGCTCTGAACGGGACCTCCATGAAGCCCCTGCAGGTCATTGAAACACTACATAAAATGGCTGCTCCTTACGGGATAGGCAGGGATATTCATATTGGCGATACGATCGTGGGACTTAAAGGACGGGTAGGTTTTGAAGCCGCCGCCCCGTTGATTCTAATAAAAGCACATCACCTGCTTGAAAAACACGTATTGGGTAAATGGCAGCTTTACTGGAAAGAGCAACTGGCCAACTGGTACGGTATGATGCTGCACGAAGCACAATACGCTGACCCTGTGATGCGCAACATTGAATCGTTCCTGGAAAACACCCAGGAACGGGTAACCGGAAAAGTATGGGTCCGTCTTGTCCCGGATACCTTCTTCCTGAAAGGATGTGAAAGCCCCTACGATCTGATGAACGGAAAATTCGGGGATTACGGGGAAGGAACCACCGCCTTTTCCGGAACTGATGTGGAAGGGTTTACACGTATTATGTCATTACCCGTTAAAATATACAATTCGCTCGGCCATGAAGAATAAAGTATATGCAGCCGTTGCCGGAGGAGCCGGTTATACAGGCGGAGAACTCATCCGATTGCTCCTGAATCACCCGAATGCAGAGATAACCGGGCTCACCAGCCAATCCCGGGCCGGTATGGCGGTTAGCTCGGTACACAGCGACCTGGCGGGGGAAACAGAACTCAAATTTGACAAAACGTTGCCCAATTCGGACATTGACGTTCTGTTTCTCTGCCTGGGACACGGAAGGTCACGGCAATTCATCCGGGAAAACAAACTGGAAAAAGTACGTCATATCATAGACCTGAGCAGTGATTTCAGGTTCAGTGCCACAAACAGCGAAGGGCACCGGCAATTTGTATACGGATTGCCCGAATCTTACCCCCATCCGGATGAATACGCCGCAAAAGCCAAAACATTGGGAAACGTTGCCAACCCCGGATGTTTTGCCTCGGCCATAGAACTGGCCCTGATCCCCCTGGCCCGGGCAAAATGGTTGCAGGAAGACATCCATGTCCATGCCATCACAGGAGCTACCGGGGCAGGTGCCAGGCTATCTGAAACATCCCATTTTCCTTACCGCAACAACAACGTGTCTGTATATAAGGCTTTCCGGCACCAGCATACCGGAGAGATCCGGGAAACGCTCTCTGCTGCTTTGGGAACGGAGATGCCCCCGTTGCATTTTGTACCGTTAAGGGGTGATTTTTCGCGAGGGATTTTGGCCAGTATTTATACTTCCTGCGGACTGGACCAGGCAGAGGCCACGGATCTGTACCGCAATTATTACGCAGCACATCCGTTTGTGTACATATCTGATAATGAGATCAATATGAAAGATGTGGTAAATACGAACAAATGCCTGATCCATATTGAAAAACACGAAAGTATGCTGCATATTACCTCGGTTCTGGACAACCTGCTGAAAGGAGCCTCGGGAACTGCCCTGCAGAATATGAACCTGCTTACCGGCCTGCCGCAAAACGCAGGTTTGCAATTGAAATCCATTGTTTATTAATACGAAGCATTATGCCTGTCTTTCCTGTCTACAAAACCTGGAACATTAACGCTGTAAAAGCAAAAGGATGTGTCATTACCGACGATAAAGGCCGGGAATACCTGGATCTTTACGGGGGACATGCCGTGATCTCCATAGGCCACTCCCACCCTGTTTACGTGAAAGCCCTCAGCGAACAATTGCAGCGCATTGGATTTTATTCCAATGCCATTGTCAACCCCCTCCAGGAAAGACTTGCCGAGGCGCTTACGCGCATTTCGGGATACCCCGGGTACGCGCTTTTCCTGTGCAATTCGGGAGCCGAGGCCAATGAAAATGCCCTGAAACTGGCTTCTTTCCGCAACGGCAGAGACCGGGTGCTGGCTTTCAAAAGGTCTTTCCACGGAAGGACTTCCGGGGCAGTCGCCCTGACCGACAACCCGTCCATCCGGGCGCCCTTCAATGCAAATCACCGGGTAGATCTTATTGATCTGGAGGATTTTGCAGCCCTGGAAAAAGCCTTTTCCCAACACCGGTACGCGGCAGTCATTGTGGAAGGCATCCAGGGAGTGGGTGGTATCCGGGAGCCTTCGGCCGCCTTTTTGCAAAAGATCAGGGATCTGTGCACCACCTACCATACGGTGTTGATCCTGGACGAGATCCAGTCCGGGTACGGACGGACCGGGAAATTTTTTGCCCACCAGCATGCCGGGATACGGGCCGATATCATTACCATGGCCAAAGGCATGGGAAACGGGTTCCCCGTGGGAGGGCTCCTGATAGCGCCGGAATTCACTCCTGTTCAGGGACAACTGGGAACCACCTTCGGAGGAAATTACCTGGCCTGCACCGCAGCACTTGCCGTATTGCAGGTCATGGAAGAAGAAGACCTGATGGGCAACGCAGCACGGATCGGATCCCTGATCAAAAATGAACTCGGCAATTTCTCAGAAGGGATCCTTGAGTACCGGGGACGCGGCCTTATGACTGGCCTTGAACTTCGGCAGGAACATCCCGCAAGCGCTACCCTAAGGGAAGACCTGCTTATGAAAGGACATATTTTCACAGGAGCCGCCGGCTCCCATATTATCAGGCTCCTGCCGCCTTTGTGCCTTACGGAAGAGCAGGCGGAAACATTTATTAAATTTTTCAAACAATGTTACACTTTACATCAGTAAAAGACGCAGGCCCACTGGATCAGGCCATAGCCCGGGCCCTGGAAATCAAGAAAGCCCCCTTTGCAGATTGTACCCTGGGAAAACACAGGACTGCACTGCTGCTGTTTTTCAATGCCAGCCTACGTACACGACTGAGCACCCAGAAAGCGGCTGAAAACCTGGGAATGAACGTAATTGTGCTGGATGTGCAACAGGGAGCCTGGAACCTGGAAACACGCAAAGGAGTGGTAATGGATTCGGACAAACCGGAACACCTGCTGGAAGCCATTCCCGTGATGGGATGTTATGCGGATATCATAGGCGTCCGTTCTTTTGCACGGTTTGAATCCAAAGAAGATGATTACAACGAAAAAATACTTGATCAGTTCATCAGGTATTCGGGGAAACCCGTCATCAGCCTGGAATCGGCTACGCGTCACCCTTTGCAAAGTTTTGCAGACCACATTACCATAGAAGAATACAAAAAGAAAGCAAAACCGAAAATCGTACTCACATGGGCCCCCCATCCACGTGCACTTCCACAGGCAGTAGCCAATTCGTTTGCCGAATGGATGGTTGCAGCCGGGTACGATCTGACCATTACGCATCCTCAGGGGTACGAACTGGACGAACGTTTTACACAAGGAGCAAAGATCGTTTACGATCAGGCAGAAGCCTTTCGGGGTGCTGATTTTATTTATGCCAAGAACTGGGCAGCCTACCGGGATCCTGTTTACGGGAAGATTCTGAGCAGGGATATGTCCTGGATGGTAGACAGCCGGAAGATGGAACTGACCGATAACGCGTACTTTATGCATTGCCTTCCGGTCCGCAGGAACATGATCGTCAGCGACCAGGTACTGGACAGTCCCGCGTCCCTTGTCATTCCACAGGCAGCCAATCGCGAAACCGCCGCCCAGGCAGTGATCAAAAGCATCCTTGAAACACTCGTAAAACATCCATAGCCATGTACCTGGATATTTTTAAAATTGGGGGGAACGTAATAGATAATCCCGGAACACTTCAGCATTTTCTGGACACTTTTTGCAAGTGCCCTGAACGCAAGATCCTTGTCCACGGAGGCGGTGTCATGGCTACTGATCTTGCACAACGTCTGGGAATACCTGTACAAATGCACCAGGGACGCAGGATAACGGATCAGGAGACACTTCGCATTGCCGTTATGGTATATGCAGGATGGGTTAACAAGTCCCTGGTGGCTGCCCTTTTGGCACGGAATTGCCGGGCACTGGGACTAAGCGGAGCCGATGGGCAATGCATCATCAGCCGGAAACGGGATCCCCTCCCCGTTGATTACGGCCTGGCCGGGGATCTTACCTGTGAAAGCATCAACGCACTATTCATTGACGGCCTTCTGAATGAACACATTGTTCCTGTTTTTTGCCCCATCACCTGCAGCCGGGAAGGACAATTACTCAATACCAATGCAGATACGATAGCTTCTGCCCTGGCCCTTTCCTTATCCCGGAAATACAAAGTCCGTCTGAAGTATGTGTTTGACCGGGAAGGGATCATTTGCCCGGGCTCAAAGAAACCCCTCACCTTGCTCAGCCGCCGGCAATACCAGGAACTGCGCAAGGAGGGCATAATTTGCGGCGGAATGATCCCAAAAGTTGAAAATGCCCTGGAAGCCCTGGAATCGGGCATAGAAGAAGTATATATTGGCAAAACATCCATACAGTTATGAAGAACGTAACCGAATTGCTCTGTCAGTTGATTAGGACCCCGTCGGTCTCTGGAAACGAAGGCAAAACAGCCGCATTGCTGGCAGATTACCTGTTTGAAAGAACGGAGATCCATCCGGAATGTATAGGGAACAACATCATAGCGCATAAAGGACAACACCGGACCGGCCAGCCAACCGTACTGCTTTGTTCACACCACGATACGGTAAAGCCGGCGGCCGGTTATTCCCGTGATCCTTATCAACCTGTAATTGAAGAGAATCCCGGTGGCAACCTCCGTCTTTACGGGCTGGGCAGCAATGATGCCGGGGCATCGTTAGTGGCTATGACCGAGGCTTTTTGTTCGCTCAAAGACCTGCCTTACAACCTGATGCTGATCCTGGCTGCCGGAGAGGAAAACTCGGACCCGGCAGGGATCGCTTCCGTTTTGCCTCATTATCCGGAGATAACCTGTGCCATCGTGGGCGAACCAACCGGGTTACAGGCTGCCGTTGCAGAAAGAGGGTTGCTGGTCCTGGACGGGTACGTGCAGGGACGTTCGGGACATGCTGCGCGTAACGACGGCATCAACGCCTTGTACGGGGCACTGGACGATATTGCAGCACTCCGGGATTATTCGTTCGCGGAAAACTCGGCAATCATGGGAAAGATTCATTTGCAGGTAACGCAGATACAGGCCGGTACACAGCACAACGTCATTCCGGGAGAATGCAGTTATGTAGTGGACATACGTACCACGGACGCCTGCAGCAATGAACAAATCATGGAGAAACTAAGAGGAGTGGTCTCCGGGAAACTGGTTCCAAGGAACCTGGCCAACAAAGCCTCGGTAACCCCGGAAGGTCATCCGTTGCGGGACGCAGTGAAAAAAGCGGGGATATCCACGTTCGTTTCTCCTACCACATCTGATTGGATGCGTCTGCCGTGCCCTGCGGTTAAACTCGGCCCGGGAGATTCCGCAAGGTCACATACTCCCGATGAATTCATTTACCTGTCTGAATTGCAGCAGGGAATTGAAGTTTACAAAAAAGTACTCACACAGCTTAGCTTATAATGATCATGAAAACACTTTGGGAAAAAGGGATCGAAACACCGGAAGAAGTAACCCGGTTCACCGTCGGTAACGACGCGCAATGGGATATGCGGCTGGCCCCATACGATATAACCGGATCCATGGCGCACGTGCAAATGCTGGGCAAAACCGGCCTGTTGACACAGCAGGAAACAGATACACTTCTGGCAGCTTTGGAAGCTTTACGGAAGAAGATCGTAGACGGGAAAGTGGAAATTGGAGGGGGAGCCGAGGATATCCATTCCCTGGTAGAAATGCTGCTTTCGCGGGAACTGGGCGACCTGGGGAAAAAAATCCATGCCGGAAGGTCCCGTAACGACCAGGTAATGACAGATATTCATTTGTACCTGAAAGATGTGTGCCGGGATATTGCCCGGGAAGTACGCAGCTTGTTTGACCTGTTGCAGGAAAAAGGACGCCGGTTCAAAGACGTGCTGATGCCCGGTTATACGCACGAAAGACCGGCCATGCCTTCTTCTTTCGGTCTTTGGATGGGATCTTATGCCGAGATTCTCATTGACGACATTTACCAGTTGACGGCCGCCTTTCTGCATTGCGACCAGAATCCGCTGGGTTCGGCTGCCGGATACGGGAATTCGTTTCCTCTGGACCGGGAGGAAACAACACGTTTGATGGGTTTCGGGACGTTGAAATTCAACAGCATTGCCGCCCAGATGAGCCGGGGAAGAACCGAACGGTCCCTGGCCTTTGCCATGGCCTCCCTGGCCGGTACGCTCAATAAGCTGGCGACCGATTGTTGTCTTTTTTCGGGGCCGGACTTCGGGTTTATTGATTTTCCGGAATCACTGACTACCGGCAGCAGCATCATGCCCCATAAAAAAAATCCTGATGTCTGGGAACTTGTACGTGCCCGGTGCAATATCATTGAAGGGGTCCCGGGCCAGATCACACTGGTATGTACCAACCTCACGCACGGCTACCACAGGGATTATCAACTGCTCAAGGACTTGCTCTTTCCGGCCATAGATTCGCTTTTTGACTGCCTGAAGGTCAGCGTTCTTATGATATCGCAAATGCAAGTCAATAAAAATATATTTGCCGATGAACGTTATGATCTGCTTTTTACCGTGGAATCGGTCAACCGGCTTGTGCTGGAAGGAATACCCTTCCGGGATGCCTACCAACTGGTGGCATCATCCCTGCGTGACGGTTCGTACATAGCAAAAAAAGAGATCTGCCACACACATACGGGAAGTATAGGGGATCCTGCATTTGACAGGGTCGAAGAAAAAATGGAGCGGGCTCTGTCCTTTTTTTTTATACCTTTGTCCAAATGATAATGCAAAAGATCTGCGCCTTCATTGCCACACGCATCATGGGCTGGAAACTCATAGGGAAACCGATTCCCGTTCCCAAATGCATAATTTTGGGTGTACCCCATACTTCCATGTGGGATTTTGTAATTTCTTACCTGTTCTATATGGGCATAGGGGGAAAAGCCAACGTTCTGGTAAAAAGCGACGTATTCAAATGGCCTCTCAAAGGATTGTTGCGCCGGGCAGGAGCCATTCCTGTAGACCGTGGCAAAGGGGCTTCTTTTGCCAAACACATGATAGACACTGTCCGTAAAGAAGACTACATACACCTGGCCATTGCCCCTGAAGGCACCCGTACGGCCACTAAAAACTGGAAGGCGGGATTTCACACGATTTCAAGGGCCCTGGACATTCCCGTCTATTACGGCTATTTTGACTGGGGACGCAAAGAGATAGGCGTGGCAGAACAGGTACTCATTACAGATGACGTGCAGGCCGACATGAAACGGATCAAACAGTGGTATATTGATAAAGGCGTTGTAGGCAAGCACCCGGAACGTTTTGATCCGTACTAAGAATCCCTGAGATCCAATGAACTCCCGTCACTGTCTGCCGTGATCTTCCCTTTCACATCCAACGTGCCGTCCAGGATCTTGCGGGCCAGCTCATTAACCAGTTCACGTTGCAGCAGCCGTTTGAGCGGCCTGGCTCCGTAAGAAGGTTCGTATCCTTTTTCCTGCAGGTAGTCCAGCGCTTTTTCCGTAAATTCCAGGCGAATCCCTTTCTCCATAAGCATTTTGCTGATCCCGGCGATCTGCAGTTTCAGAATGTCCCGTACGTTTTCCCGTGTCAGGGCATGAAACATGATGATCTCGTCAATACGGTTCAGGAATTCGGGCCGCAGCGTTCTTCGAAGCAGTTCCATGACCTGGTTTTTTGTTGTTTCATACCGGGCAGGATCATCCATACCTTCATGCATGTTTTCCTGTATAAGGTGAGAACCTGTATTGGAAGTCATGATTAGGATGGTATTTTTAAAATCGGCCACCCGCCCCTTGTTATCCGTAAGACGTCCGTCGTCAAGCACCTGCAACAGGATGTTGAATACATCCGGATGCGCTTTTTCTATCTCGTCCAGAAGAATGACTGAATAAGGCTTTCTCCGTACGGCCTCGGTCAACTGTCCTCCTTCGTCGTATCCCACATAGCCCGGAGGCGCACCTACCAGGCGGCTCACGGAATGACGTTCCTGGTACTCACTCATGTCAATGCGGGTGATCAGGTTCTCATCGTCAAAGAGGAACTCAGCCAGGGCTCTGGCCAACTCGGTCTTCCCCACCCCGGTGGTACCCAGGAACAGGAATGATCCTATGGGTTTGCGCGGATCCTGCAAACCTGCCCGGCTTCGCCGGACCGCATCGGCAACGGCACCAATGGCCTCGTCCTGCCCGATGACCCGTTTGTGAAGTTCATCTTCCAGTTTCAAGAGTTTTTCCCTTTCTGCTGTCAGCATGCGCTGTACGGGAATACCGGTCCACTTGGATACAACCTCGGCAATATCTTCTTCGTTCACGGATTCGTTGATCATGGAATGCGTAAAGGATTCTTTTCGTTTGTTCAGCAATTCAATAGCCTTCTCAATTTCCACGATTTTTCCGTAACGGATTTCGGCCACTTTTCCGTAATCACCGCGCCGTTCGGCTTCTGCTGCCGCATAACGCAGGTCTTCTACTTCTCTTTTTTTCTGCTGAATACCTTCCAAAACCGACTTTTCTTCCTGCCATTTGGCACGTTGAATGTCGCATTGTGCCGATAATTCTTCAATCTCTTTGCTCAAACCGGCCAGTTTTTCCTTATCCTTTTCCCTTTTTATGGCTTCTCTTTCTATTTCCAGCTGCCGGATACGCCGTTCCAGTTCATCTATGCATTCAGGTACCGAATTCATTTCCAGCCGGAGCTTCGCGGCGGCTTCGTCTACCAGGTCAATGGCCTTGTCCGGTAAAAAACGGGAGGTGATGTAACGGTGTGACAATTCAACGGCCGCGATCAGGGCATTGTCCTTGATCTGTACCTTGTGGTGTTGCTCGTAACGGTCTTTCAGGCCCCTGAGTATGGAAATGGCTTCGGCCGGGGAGGGCTCGTCCACCATAACCATCTGGAAACGTCTTTCCAAAGCTTTATCCTGCTCAAAATATTTCTGATATTCTCCCAGTGTGGTGGAACCTACGGCCCTGAGTTCGCCCCGTGCCAGGGCAGGTTTCAGGATATTGGCCGCATCCATGGCTCCTTCGCCTTTTCCGGCTCCAACAAGGGTATGGATCTCGTCAATGAACAGGATGATCTCGCCCTGGCTTGAAATGACTTCCCTGACCACACCCTTAAGCCGTTCTTCAAATTCGCCTTTATATTTAGCCCCTGCAATAAGGGCTCCCATGTCTAAAGAATACAATTGCTTGCTTTTAAGGGTATCGGGAACGTCACCCGTTACTATTCGCTGGGCGATGCCCTCGGCAATGGCCGTTTTTCCAACACCGGGTTCTCCAACCAATATGGGGTTGTTCTTGGTACGCCGGCTGAGTATTTGCAGGACCCTGCGGATCTCATCATCTCGCCCTATGACGGGATCGACTTTCCCCGCCGCAGAAAGTTCATTCAGATTGACAGCGTATTTGTTCAGGGCATCAAAAGTTTGCTCTGCCGTCTGCGAATCCACTTTCCGGCCCTGACGTATCTGTTCTATGGCTTTTTTCAGATGATCTTCGTTCAGCCCCCGGGAGCGCATCATTTTTGCGACATCGTCCTTTCCCCCGGCCAATCCGGCCAGAATGTGTTCAACGGTGACAAACTGATCTCCCATTTTGGTGGCAATGATCCTTGCTTTTTGCAAAATATCCTGGGAATCGCGGGACAAATACGTATCCGCCGATCCTTGATGTTTTGGGTACTTTCCCAACAGGGAATCCAGTTCTTTTTCCAGGGCATCGGGATTCACCCCCGCCTTCTGCAAAAGATACATCCCTACTCCTTCCCGGTCGGTTAAAATGGCTTTCAATATATGACCGGTCTCGATCATCTGATTGGAGCCGGCCTGCGCCGTGAGAACTGCCGATTGCAGCAATTCCTGTGCCTGAATGGTATATTTTTGTTCGTTCATAACGACCTGGTAAACGCAAACCTTGTTCCAAAGCGTTTTTTCTGACAATTTGTCACAATTATTCTTTACATTTGTGAAATGAACTCGTTATTGGACGAAGGCCGTCTGCTTCCCCTTGTAGAAGATTTTTATACCCTCCAGGGAGAAGGATTTCACACAGGCCGGGCAGCTTATTTTATCAGGTTGGGAGGTTGTGACATAGGGTGCTCCTGGTGCGATTCCAAATGTACCTGGAACCCTTCACTTTTTCCGCCTGTACCTATTAACAAAATCATAGCCAGAGCCATCCGCTATCCTGCCCGTGCCGTTGTGATCACAGGCGGAGAACCGCTGACCTACCCGCTGGGTCCTTTGTGCAAAGGGTTGAAAGCAGCCGGGGATATTCGCATTTTCCTGGAGACCTCAGGAGCCAAACCTTTGAGCGGTCAAATGGACTGGATCTGTCTTTCTCCCAAACAGAATCACCCTCCCCTTCCCGAGATTTTTCCACTGGCAAATGAACTGAAAGTGATCGTAACCGGTCCGCTGGATATGGAATGGGCCGAATTCAACAGGAAAAAAGTCAGCCCGGGATGCCACCTGTACCTGCAGCCGGAATGGAGTCGCAGGGAATCGGTGATCCCGCACATCGTTTCCTACATCAAGACCAATCCCGAATGGCAATTGTCGTTACAAACCCATAAATACATTAATATACCCTAAAATCAAGATTTTTATGAAACGTATCTTATTCTGCATCATGACCCTGGCTGTTTTCACTTTTTCTGCTACGGCTCAGGAAAAAGAAGAAAAGAAAGAGGAGGGATTTCAATTTACAGTGATCAAAGAAAACCCTATCACTCCGGTAAAGAACCAGAGCAGCACCGGAACTTGCTGGTGTTTTTCGTCGTTGGGATTTATGGAATCCGAACTTTTGAGAATGGGCAAAGGTCAATACGATCTTTCCGAAATGTATGTTGTATCCAAAACATATACCGACAAAGCTGACCGGTACGTTCGTCTTGACGGATTTTTGAATTTTGCACAGGGAGGCGGATTTGATGATTACCTTTATGTTATCCGCAATTACGGGATCGTCCCCAATGACGTGATGCCTGGTCTGAATTACGGAGAAGAAGTGCACCGTCACAGTGAATTGACGGCCGTCCTTAAGGGGATTGTGGATGCTGTCAAAAAGAACCCGAACCGAAAATTGTCAACGGCATGGAGAAACGCTTTCCAGGGAGCCCTGGACGCATACCTGGGAGCCATTCCCGAAACATTTGAATACAACGGAGCAACCTACACACCCAAAACGTTTGCCGAATCCCTGGAATTCAATCCCGATGATTACATTAACATCACATCTTACACCCATCATCCCTTTTACACACAATTTGCACTTGAAATCCCGGACAACTGGCTTTGGGGTACTTCATACAACATTCCGATAGAAGAACTTATGGCCGTTATTGATAACGCGGTTATGGAAGGTTATACCGTACTATGGGCATCGGATGTGTCAGAGATGGGATTCGGACGGACCGGGATAGCTATGTATCCTACCACCAACCCGGAAGAGATGGTGGGCTCCGATCAGGCCAAATGGCTGGATATGTCTCCTACCGAACGGAACAACGCTTTCAGAAATCTGAAAGCTCCAGTGGCAGAGATCAAAGAAGTGACACAGGAAATGCGCCAGGAAGCTTACGACAACAAGCAAACTACAGATGACCACGGTATGCAGATCTACGGAATTGCCAAAGACCAGAACGGTACAAAATATTATATGGTCAAGAATTCCTGGGGAGACGATGCCGGAAATTACAAAGGCCTGTGGTACGTTACCGAAAAATTTGTTCAATACAAGACAATGGACATTCAGGTACATAAAAATTCCATTCCTAAGGATATTCGCAAAAACATGGGCATTAAATAAAGCTGTTTCTGATGAAAAAGACATTCCTTCTGATATTTATTGCGGGATTACTCACCTTTACACTGGGTGCCCAGCAATATGAATTCACTACCCTCACAGACAATCCTTCCACAAACCTTAAGAACCAGGGCCGTACCGGTACATGCTGGTGTTTTGCCACCCTGTCTTTCCTGGAAAGCGAATTGATACGCATGGGACAACCGGCTATGGATCTTTCGGAAATGTTCGTGGTTCGCAACACTTACAAAACCCGTTTCTTTGACAATTACCTGAGAAGAGGCAACGGGAACCTCGGCCCTGGATCCCTCAGCCATACCGCAACCAATACCATTGCCCGGTACGGTATTGTGCCGGAAGAGGCGTACCCCGGGATCGCTTACGATTCTCCGGGTCATAACCATTCCGAGTTGCAGGGATATATAAACGCGTTGGCTGAGATCCCCGTTAAGGCAAAAAAAGTAAGTCCTGAAAGCCGGGAACTGCTGGATGCCCTTCTGGATGTTTACCTGGGAGAAGTCCCTGAAACATTTGTATACCTGGAACAGGAATACACCCCTGTGACTTTCCTGGAACACCTGGGTCTGAATATGAATGATTACGTGGAAATAACCAGTTATACCCACCACCCGTTTTTCGAACAGGTACCGGTGGAAATCCCGGATAACTGGGAACACGAACGTTATTATAACGTACCCCTGGACGCATTCATGGCCATTGCCGATCATGCGTTGGAAAACGGCTATACCCTGGCCTGGGACGGGAATATTTCAAGGGACTTTTCCCAGGAAAACGGAGTAGCCCTTGTTCCCGGAAACGATCCTTCCGTTGATGAAGTAGAAGTTACCCAGGAAATCCGCCAGCAATGGTACGAAACATTCCAGACTACAGATGACCACCTCATGCACGTTACCGGAATAGCACGCGACCAATACGGCGTGAAATTCTATATCACCAAAAATTCATGGGGCGAAACCGGAAAATACAAAGGGTTCGTACATATGTCCGAAAATTATTTTCGCGGTAAATGTATCGGATACATGATACATAAAGACGCCATCCCCAAAGAATTCCGTAAAAAGCTGGGACTTTGAAAAAAATGCTGCTACATATTCCCAATGCCATCACCTGCCTGAACCTGTTGTGTGGTGCATTGGGAATTGCTTTTCTTTTTAAAGAAAGGATAGACGTAGCTTTCTGGCTCTTGATTGCTGCCGCTGTTTTTGATTTTCTGGACGGATTTGCTGCCCGGTTGCTTAATGCTTATTCTCCCCTGGGAAAAGAACTGGATTCCCTGGCCGATACCATCAGTTTCGGACTCTTGCCGGCGTTTATGCTCTATGTAGTATACCTGCCTACAGCACCCCTGGAATGGATGGCATTCATACCCTTCCTGGTTGCTGTTTTTTCTGCTTTGCGCCTGGCCAAATTCAATGTGGACACGCGTCAGATAAGCAGTTTTTTGGGGCTGCCCAGCCCGGCTAACGCGCTCCTGATAGCTGCTGCAGTTTACTATACCGGTGAGAGCCTGGCGTGGAGATCCCTTATGCAGACATCCTGGTTCATACCCTGTATGACCGTAGTGCTGTCATTCCTGTTGATCAGCGACCTCCCCATGTTTTCACTCAAGCTTAAAGGATTCGGATTCGGGGAAAACAAAGTCAGGTACATTTTCCTGGGATTGTGTTCTGTGTTGGTCATAACATTACTGGCAACGGGGAATCATCCTGGACTGGCCATGATGGGATGTATAAGCCTGTATATAATAATGTCCGGGATCGTACGGATCACCGGACATCATTGAGGTCCTATACCAAATTTTTCTACAAGCACACTTGTCACATTAGGTGACAGGAAAGCGGGAAGTGTCGGCCCCAGGTGAATGTTCTTCACACCAAGGCTGAGCAATGCCAGCAATACAATGACTGCTTTTTGCTCGTACCAGGCAATGTTGTAGAAAATGGGCAGATCGTTTACACTCTCCAATCCAAACGCATCTTTAAGAGCCAGAGCAATAACGACCAGCGAATAACTATCGTTACATTGTCCTGCATCCAATACACGGGGTATCCCGTTTATATCACCCAGGGGCAATTTGTTATACCTGTATTTGGCACATCCGGCTGTAAGGATCACGTTGTCTTTTGGCAGAGCCAACGCATAATCCGTATAATACTGACGTGATTTCATACGTCCGTCGCACCCGGCCATTACCACAAATCGTTTGATCGCCCCGGATTTGACAGCGTCCACAATCTGATCGGCCAGTGCAAGCACCTGATGGTGAGCAAACCCGCCGATGATCTCCCCTTTTTCAATTTCTCTGGGAGGTTGGCATTGTTTTGCCTTTTCAATCAATTCAGAGAAATCTTTCCTTCCTCCTTCTTTCCTGGGGGGAATATGTTTTGCCCCGGGATAACCTGACGAGTTGGTGGTATACATCCTTTCCAGGTAGGTTGCATCCTTCAGGGGAGGCACAATACAGTTGGTCGTAAAAAGAATCACTCCGTTGAAGGCTTCAAATTCCTCACGTTGCTTCCACCAGGAATTGCCGTAATTGCCTATGAAATGACCGTACTTTTTGAATGCCGGGTAATAATTGGCCGGTAACATTTCTCCGTGGGTATAGACATCCACTCCCGTACCTGCTGTCTGTTCCAGCAATTCTTCCATGTCCTTAAGGTCGTGCCCGCTTATAAGAATACCGGGATTCTTGCCTACCCCTATATTGACTTTGGTCATTTCAGGATTCCCGTATGCAGTGGTATTTGCCTTATCCAACAGGGCCATTGCTTTAACCCCGGTTTCTCCTGTCTTAAGCACCAGGGAGATCAATTCGTCAACGGGTATATCGTTCCGGGAGACCTGGTACAGGGCTTCTTCCATAAAACGGTAGACCTCTTTATCCTCAAATCCCAGGTTCAATGCGT
>JBAZHT010000026.1:0-23284 GCA_041652255.1 Bacteroidales bacterium | reverse complement strand
AAGGGCGGCTGGGCAGGTCAGACCATTGGCTGTACATACGGCGGTCCTACGGAATTTAAATACAAAGGAGGTTTGATCAACGACTGGGCTCCGATTACCTGGTACGATGATTACATCTACGATACATTTATTGAAGATCCCGGTCTGTACGACGATGTCTACATGGACTTGACATTTTTGGAAATCATGAATGCCGAGGGGATTGACGCTCCGGCGGAATCTTATGCCCTGGCCTTTGCCCATGCCGATTACAAATTGTGGCATGCCAACCAGGCCGCCAGGTACAATATTCTGAACGGTATTATGCCTCCGGCTTCCGGGCACTGGATGAAAAATCCGCATGCCGATGATATTGATTTTCAGATAGAAGCTGATTTTATTGGAATGATATGTCCTGGAATGGTAAACAAAGCATCGTTTCTGTCAGACAGGATCGGGCACATTATGAATTACGGAGACGGCTGGTACGGAGGTGTTTTCATAGGAGCTATGTATTCTCTGGCTTATGTGAGCAGTGACATCTCTGTGGTGATCAATGAAGCTCTGAAAACCATTCCCAAAGGATCCAAATTCCGCAATTGCATTGAGGATGTTGTAAAATTTCATGCACAATATCCCGATGACTGGAAGCGGTGCTGGTTGGAGATAGAACGCCGTCACGGATATGATATTGGTTGTCCGGAAGGTGTGTTCAATGGGTTCAATATTGATGCTGTCATTAACTCGGCCTATGTGGTTATGGGGCTGTTGTACGGAGAGGGTGATTTTCACAAGACCATGGATGTGGCCACGCGATGCGGGCAGGACTCGGACTGTAATCCGGCATCTGCCGCGGGGATCCTGGGTGTGATGTACGGGTATGAAGCCATACCTGAAGTGTATAAGGCTTCCATGAGCAAAGTGGAAGATATTGATTTTGCCTATACGAGTATTTCTCTTAACAAAGTATATGGGATAAACTTGTCCCTCATACAGGATATTATTGAAGAACAGGGGGGAAGTGTTGTTCAGGGCACGTATACATTCAATCTACAGGAACCCCGGGAAGTCGCCCGGGAAGAATCTTTTGAGGGAATAGAACCGACAGAAAAAAGAGTGCTTAAGAAGTTGTTTAATGACAGCCTTACCCTGGATTTTGAAGGCAGTGGCGTGGTTGTATTGGGACAGGTTACTCAGGTTGGATTTTCCGATCTGGCGTATGTTGCTCAATTAGAAGCATATATTGATGGTGATAAAGTGGAAACATTCCGTATGCCATTTGACTACATCAAACGGAAATACGATATTTTTTACAAATACGGACTAAATGACGGGCCACACCGGCTGACTCTGAAGGTCTTGAATCCAGTTAGGGAATTCGTTGTTGAGGCAAAAGAAATGGTGGTCTATTCAGATGAAAAATAATACAATGAATACTTTATTGTTATGCATATTCTCATGGTTCACGGTTGCCACATCCTGTGACAAACCGGATCCTCCGGGGCCCGAACCTGCGTTTATCCGTTATAACAAGGATATTGTTATGCAAAGTCAGGTATTGAATGCATCCATTAAATATTCTGTATACCTTCCTGATGACTATCTAAGTGATACTACGGCAAGGTACGGAGTTGTCTATTTGCTCCATGGCCTGGGTGATGATAACAATTCTTGGAACGACGTTTACCTGAGGGTCTCTTCTTTGATCAGCGATATGGAGAACTCGGGCGAAATCTCTAAAATGATTTACGTTATGCCACAGGGTTTCAGAACGTATTATGTGAACCGGCATACGGGTACCTACAATTATATGGATATGTTCGTTCAGGAACTGGTCCCTCATATTGACAAAACGCTCAGGACTGTTGCAGACAGGGATCACCGTGCGGTAGTGGGTTATTCTATGGGCGGATACGGTGCCATGATTCTTCCGTCCAAACATCCTGAATTGTTTTCTGTTTCCGTCCCCCTGAGTATGTCTTTCAGGACGGACAAACAGTATATGACCGAACCTTCCGGGGGATGGGACGGACAATGGGGGTATATTTTCGGAGGTGAAGGCAGGATGGGACAGGCGCGGCTTACTCCTTATTACAAGGAACACAGTCCTTTCTACTTTTTCAATCCAGAGACTGCGGCCTCATTTGATAATGTTAAGTTTTTCCTGGATTGCGGTGATGATGAGGAACAATTATTGGTGGCCAATGATACACTTCACGTGTTGATGCGTTCTCTGGGGATCAATCACGAGTTCAGGGTAAGGAACGGGGCTCATACGTCCGATTACTGGAAAAAAGCCATGTATGAGGTGTTGCCTTACATTGAGAATTCGTTTAATGGCTTGAAATACAAAGAAGAAGAAACAATCCAGACGGATATTTCCGAATATACTTACCTGGATATACTTAATGAAAGTTGTGGAGGACGACTCTATTTTCCGGCTGACTACAAAGAAACATCCGCATACACGGCTCTTTATTATGTCTATAGTGATATGGGTGAAGATTTTCCTGCAAAGAGCATTACACAGATTAAAAAAGCAACAGATGCAAAAGGATATGTACTTGTAACCTGTAACAGCGATTCACTTGCTGCGTATGGTAAGGATATTCAGGATGTTATTGATGCTGCTGAAAAAGAGTTCTCTTCTGGCGGAACCCGGAAAGGGCTCGGGATCCTGGATGGAGGAGAGATCCTGTTCAATGCCTCTGCCCGGGACGAGTCAGTATTCACTTCTGTATACCTGGCAGAAGCTGCTATGGATGATCTGGATGTTAATCCTTCCCATGGAGTTGCTTACTATTTCTGTGTTTCGGACCAAAGCCGTTATTACGTTGCCGCGGATCTTCTTTACCGATATTGCAAAGAGCATGATATAAATTATGAGTACAGGGTTTACAACGGCGTTGAATCCGCCAATTCTGTGCTTTACGCGATAAGTTTATTAATCAATAATATTTAAAACCATGTTTATAGTAAACAGTTACCTTTTAGCGGTGGTTTTTTGCTTTGTGACCATGCTTTGCTGGGGATCCTGGGGAAATACCCAAAAATTGGCATCCAAAAGCTGGCGTTACGAACTTTTTTACTGGGATTATGTGATAGGGATGCTTCTTTTCAGCCTGGTTCTTGCTTTCACCATGGGGAGTATCGGAGATCAGGGCCGTCCTTTTTTACAGGATATTTCCCAGGTGACGGCACGCAATTTTTGGAGTGTCATCCTGGGAGGTGTTATCTTCAATGCCTCCAACATTCTTCTTTCTGCATCTGTTTCACTGGCCGGCCTTGCAGTGGCCTTTCCACTGGGTGTAGGGTTGGCTTTGGTACTGGGTGTGATCGTTAACTATATTGGAGCACCTAAAGGAGATCCGGTGATCCTGTTTTTAGGCGTTGCATTGATAGTAGTTGCCATAATTTTCAACGGGATGGCCTCGGCCGCTACCAAAAAGAAAGCGGGCGATGAGGCAAAAAATAAAAAAGGGATCGTTCTTGCTGTGGTTGCCGGGGTTCTGATGGCCTTTTTCTATCGTTTTGTGGCATCGGCCATGGATCTGGACAATTTTGCAAATCCCACTTCCGGCATGGTGACTCCTTATTCTGCCATTGTTATCTTTTCGATAGGGGTTCTGGCATCCAACTTTTTCTTCAATACATTCCTGATGAAGAAACCTTTTGTAGGGGAGCCGGTAACGTATAAGCAATACTTTAAAGGAAATATTTCAACGCATCTGGTAGGGATCCTGGGTGGAGCCATCTGGTGTCTGGGAACGGCCTTCAGCTATATAGCCGCCGGTAAGGCGGGAGCTGCCATTTCTTATGCCCTTGGACAGGGTGCGCCTATGATAGCCGCTGTCTGGGGTGTGTTTATATGGAAAGAATTCAAAGGATCCACAAAAACGGTCAACTGGTTGTTGGGGCTAATGTTCCTGTTATTCATTTCCGGGCTTACACTTATTATTATATCGGGTGGTAACTAATAATACAAGATTAATCAACATACAATTTTATTCACTATTAAAAACACCAATATGAAAAAGATCTTTTCTATCATGGCAATGATGATTGCCGTATCTGTGATCGTTTCTTCCTGTAAAAAGGATGAACCTGAGGAACCCGAGTACAGTTATAGAGTTGCATCGTATTCCGCTGAGTGGAGCTCGGGAACAGACCAATGGGTATACACTTATGATGCTATCGGTAAAGTTACCGAAGTGATCCGTAACTGGGTTGTAGACAACAACCCGGTTCTGGACAAAGAATGGGATTTTGCGTGGGCTTATCCTAACCTGACAATTTCTGGCAGCAACAATTACCAGATCACATTTGGTACTAACGGTTATGTTTCTTCCATGACTGAATCCGGTGACGGATGGGCAGAAACTTACACCTATACGTACGATTCCAACGGATACCTTGTTTCAGTAAGCCGCGACGGTGAACTTCGTTCAGAGATTGTTATTGAAAACGGTAATATCAAGACCTGGTCCCGTCTTTCTGATGGTGTATGGCAGGTTAAAAACCATACGTATTCTACTGTAGAGAATGAATATGGTATTTATAACATATATTCAGAAAGAGCAGGTGCAGGCAGGTGGCTTATGGAAATGGGTTATTTTGGTAAGCCTTGTAAGAATCTTTGCGCAACCAATCAATGGGCACATTCAGATAAAGGTTCCACCATGCAATATGATTTTGACACAAGCAATAACACAATTGTAAGGGTGATCAAAACCTATGACGGCGAAGACGAGATCAGCAATTATACATGGGAATCTTATGAAGTGCAATAATTGTGTGTCGCACAATTGATGCAATGCTTTGAATGAACATTTGAAACAAAAGCCATCCCCTCGGGGGTGGCTTTTCTTATTACTCTGGCCAAAAGTTGAATGTGCCATATATCAGATATGTAAAAAAATTATCGTAAGTTTTCGTAACTTTACATTAAACGTTTTTAAAATAGATTATTATGAAATCATCGGTCCTGGTAACATTTGGTATCTTAATTCTGACATTTTTGTCTTGCGCACCCAAATCCCAAACCAAAGCCGTCCCTGAAGTTGAACAGGAACTCGTCAATCTTTCCAAGGAAAAATGGGAATGGATGGCCCAACGCAATACAGATACCCTGGAAACACTTTTTCACGATAAAGCCGTATTTGTGCACATGGGTGGCACTATGACAAAAGAGTTCGAGCTGGGAGTGATCCGCTCGGGAGGAATTCATTACAAGAAGGCAGACATACATGAAGTTTCGGTAAACATAATGGGCACGACAGCAGTTCTATTGAACCGCATTACGCTACTGGCCGTTGTCGGAGGTAATGAGGTTACGAATCCCTTTGAAGTAACGGAAGTATATGTTTTGGAAGATAACAACTGGAAGCTGGCGGCCATGTCCTTTACCCGGTTGGGTACTCCTCCTTCCGGATCGGTGGATGAGGAGTAAAATATATATAATTGAATATCATGAAAATTAGTTGGATTACAATATATGTCAGGGATATGGATGAATCCCTACAGTTTTACACCCAAATTCTGGGATTAGAGATAAAAAGAACTTTTTCTGCAGGCCCTGGCATGGAAATTTGTTTTCTGGAAGGGAATGGGACTGACCTGGAGTTGATTTGTGATACAGAACACAAGGACATTGCCTGCGGGCAGGATATATCCATAGGATTTGAGGTGGAATCCCTTAAAGAAACAATGGCTGACCTGAAAGAAAAAGGCATGACGCAGATCACAGGACCAATATCTCCCAATCCTTCTATCAGTTTTATATTTATTACAGACCCCAACGGACTGAAGATACAGTTAGCTGAGCAAAAAAAAATTTAATACGACGCGTTATGACGTAGTGGCTCTCCATTTTTGAGCCATGAAAAAAACTGTCTTTTTATTTGCTTCAATTTTTCTTCTGGTATCCTGCATACCCGGCGAAACCCCGGATTTTCGTGAAAGCAGGGATGAACAACAGCCCCATGTTGAAATAACCGTGATTCCCGCAGATACCTTGCCAACAGAGCCGTTATCTGATCTTTACCCTGATCCAATCCTGGATTTTGGATTATCAAGAGCCCACGTGATAGAACGTCTTGGATCACCGGACAGGTACATAAAAGACGGGATTGTTTATGCCAATTTTTCCATGACGGCACCTTATGTGATGTATGTATTTGAGGATGACAGATTATCAGGAGCCGGGGTGCTTGTTCGTTCGTCCTATACCAAATCGTTAGCAGTATACCTGATAGAAAGGTACCGGCTTGTTGCCACGAAAAGTGAGTATTATTACTTCATCAACTCCATTGCAGAGAATAAACCCTCTGTCAGGGTAGCGGTTACCCTTAGCAAATCAAGATTCTGGATAGTAATGTATTATCCCGGGAAAAGCACGAACGGACATTTTCCTGATAGCTGTTACTCTCCGGATCCGACAATCTTGAAAAAGCTGGAGGGCCTGGTATTCCTGCAGTACTGAATCTTAGGTAAAAGTTGATTATATTAGCATAAAATCGTTCAAAAATGTCAAAACAAGGAGAAATCAGACGTTACAGCCTGATTATTGAAAAAATCAAATGCGGGTATTATCCAACTTTCAGACAGATCAAAGATTTTCTTTTTGCACAGGGATTCCAGGTAGGAGATCGTACTATCCAGCGTGATATTGAGCAGATCCGGTTTGAGTTTGGTATGGAGATCAAATACGACAGAATCCGCAGGGGGTATTGCATTGATTATGAAAACAGCCTGAACGTGGAATCGTTTTTCCATTTTCTGGAGATCGTTAATACGGCGGAATTACTGACCGAAAGTCTGATGGAGAGCAAGGATGCCTTAAAGCATATATCGTTCGATACAGGTGGCGGCCTTAAGGGAATAGACAATCTGAAGCCGCTTCTAAAAGCCGTTATTGAAAACAGGAAAATAAGCTTTAATCATTACAATTTCCAAACTGAAAAAGTGACTGCTTACAAACTAAACCCTTACCTGTTAAGGGAATACCTGAACCGGTGGTATGTCATAGGCATAGTGGACGGGACAAAAACGCTCCGTATATTCGGAATAGACCGTGTCCGCGATCTGGAGATCAAAGCGGAAACATTCACGCCCGATCAAACCCTGAATCCTGCCTGTCTTTTTGATCAGACCATTGGCCTGATGTTTTCACAAAATACCGTACAGGATGTGGTATTGTCTTTCACACATACACAAGGAAAGTATATCAAAACGCTTCCGTTGCATAAATCGCAGAAGGTGCTGCTTGACAACGAAAAAGAATGCCGCATAGCACTTCGTGTCATACCCAATTACGAACTGACCCAGGAAATCCTCATGCACGGCGATTCTGTCAAAGTACTGGAACCGGCCTGGCTGGCAGAAAAAATTCAGCAAACTCTGCAACGGGCTCTGAAAAAATACCTGTAGGGATGCAACAAAACGGTCAGGTTATCCGTTTTATTATATATGTTTGGCAACAATTCACTCATTATAACCTAATAGCAGATGATGATTAACTCTAAAACCTTTAAGGCAGCTGCTGTTGCCGTTTTTGTCGGCTTTGCTTTGGCTTTGACCATTCCCGCATTTGCAGATATTAAAATCATGGGTTGGCTTACAACCCTTATTCTGACTTTATCGCTCCTGCTGATATCCGTTGCGGGGGCTTTTCTGGCCGTTGCTTTGATCAGGGGACTGGCCAAATTGAATTTTTGGCTGGCCGCAGCATTTGTAAGCGGTGTCCCTGTAGTTATGATGTTTTATAATACCAAATTGCCGGGAATTTTGTTGGTATATTTCACTATTGCAATCAGTTGTATGTTTTTGGGCGGGGCTCTGGTCCAATTCGGAAAACCATGGACAGGGCTCAAAAAATTCCAAAAAGCACTGGCCGTAGCATGCCTGGTCCTCGGAGTGACAGGAATTGCGGGTGGTCTTACGTGGATGCTCTACCCCGGAAAACCCGTTGAAATGCCGCTCTCGGCGGCCAACTCGGCCCAAAAAATGCCTTTTGTTCTGGACATCAGCCATCCGGGCCAACCGGGAGCATTTCAGGTGGAATTTCTGACTTACGGAAGCGGAGAGGACAAGCACCGCAAGATCTTCGGAGAGGAAGCGGACCTGATTACACAGCCGGTGGACGGATCTGCTTTCCTGGATTCCTGGAAGGGATTCAGCGGCAAAATGCGCACCTGGTACTTCGGTTTTAACAAGGATTCATTGCCTTTGAATGCGCAGGTTTGGTATCCGAAGGAAGAAGGACCTTTTCCCCTGGTACTGATAGTTCATGGCAACCACTCGGCACAGGATCATTCAGATCCCGGGTACGAATACCTAGGCAGGCTGTTGGCCTCCAAAGGATATATTTTGGCTTCTGTAGATGAGAATTTTCTTAACGGGGCTTATTTTGACATTCCCAAGGGATTACAGGGGGAAAACAACGCCCGCGCATGGCTGCTGCTCAAACACCTGGAAGTCTGGAAAAATTGGAATTGCCGGGAAGACAACCCGTTCTATGGGAAGGTAGATATGGATCGGATTGCTTTGATAGGACATTCCCGGGGTGGAGAAGCGGTCGCACATGCCGCGTTGTTTAACCGGTTGCCGTATTATCCCGACGATGCCAATGAAGTGTTTGATTTTCATTTTAATATTCGTTCCGTGATAGCCATTGCTCCCTGCGACGGGCAATACCAGCCGGGACGCATGCGTACTCCGTTGACCGATATCAATTACCTGGTATTGCAAGGTTCTCACGATGCCGATGTGTCTTCCTATCAGGGGATGCGACAGTTCAACCGCCTTGATTTTTCGGAAGGATTTGACGGGTTTGCAGCCGGATTGTACATATGGGGTGCCAACCACGGCCAGTTCAACAGCATCTGGGGCCGTACCGACTTCCCTTCTCCGCGCATAAACTTCTACAACCTGCGACAACTTATGTCGCCGGAGGACCAGCAAACGATTTCCAAAACATATATTGGTGCCTTCCTGGATGCCACGTTGCGCGATCAGCACGAACTTCGTCCCATGTTCACGGATTACCGCTATGCCCGGAACTGGATTCCTGAAACCGTATACCTGAGTCAGTACCTTCAGTCCGATACCTATCCAATAAGTACATTCTCCGAAGACCTGGATCTGACTACAGCTTCCCTTCCTCAAAGCCGCTCCTTCGCAGAGGATCTGAGTATCTGGCGCGAACAGGCCCTTCACTTAAACTGGGGCGACAGCGACACCCGTGCCCTTTTCCTGGGATGGAATACCACAAAAAGCGACACCCTGGTCCCTGCATATCACATAGCCTGGCCTGAAGAAGCGTTGGACACCGACGGCAACACCATCCTCACATTTTCCCTTGCCGAGTTGGACGAAAAGGCCAATCCGCCGGGAACGGAAGTGGGAGCGGAAGAGGAAGAGGAAGAGGAAGTGGAAGTGGAAGAGGGAGCGGAAGAGGAAGAGGAAGAGGAAGAGGAAGAGGAAGAGGAAGTGGGAGAGCCAGTGGATGAAGAAACAGAAGCAGAAGCAGAAGCAGAAGCAGAAGCAGAAGCAGAAGGGAATTCTTTAGAGATGGAGGCTGTAGCCGACAACGTTGCCGAGGATGTTTCTGACAGTGAAAAACCCTTTATTGACTTCACCATCCGTCTGACTGACCGTAACGGATATGTACTGGAATTTCCACTCAGTGATTTTGCCCCGCTGCAACACCCGCTCAAACGAAAAATGACCAAACTTGGTTTTATGCAACACCAGGCCGAATGGGAAACCGTCATCCAGACTTATTCATTTCCCCTGCAACGGTATGCCGGAGATCATCCTGAATTTGATTTTGAACATATTACCGGACTCAGTTTTATATTTAATGTTACTCCGGAAGGGGTAATTGTTGTCAATAAAATTGGCGTACGTCGCACACTTGATGCAACACATTCCTAGACTATGGGTAATTAACTGCATAACACATTTCTCTTTCATGGCATTAATTTTGTGTATAGTTGTGTATTAACCAATTAAAATGCAATTATGGCAGATATGAAAGTAAGGGTAAGCGCCCAAAGTGAAAATGCAACAAAGACCATCGTTAAGGCACGCAATTTTGAAATAGTAATTGATGAACCCGCAGAACTGGGTGGAACCAATGACGGTCCCAATCCCGTAGAGTATGTTCTGGGTGCATTTGCAGGATGTCTGAACGTTATGGCACACGTGGTTGCCAAAGAATTGAACATCACATTACGAGGAATTAAAATAGACATCAGTGGCCCCCTCAATCCGGCTCGTTTGTTTGGACAGAGCTTTGAAGAGCGCGCAGGTTTCAAAGAAATATCAGTTGTTTTGAAACCCGATACAGATGCCGATGATGCAACCCTGGAAAAATGGGCAAAAGCCATTGAAGACAGGTGCCCGGTAAGCGATAACCTGCAACATACCACACCGGTGAGCGTTTCCATCAAGAAATAAGTGTCCGTTGCACACATTGTTCTTTTCCCTCTGTATCAGAGGTTTATAAAAATCGTACCCCCGGGGTACGATTTTTTTATGTGATTGATTATCAATCAAAAGAACAATGTGTGCAACGGACACTATTTTTTCGCGATATTTGAAGTAAAATTTTGTATTATGAAACGCTTTTCCTCCATTGCAGCGACACTATTGATAGCGGGGCTTCTACTATCGTGCGACAATAACCGGCAAATGATAACTTTCCCGGTGCCGTCCAGGCCTGCCGGAACTACTGATGTACTGGAGCTCAGGTGTGACCCTCTGGATACGGTGCGCGTTGCTTTTATTGGCCTGGGAATGAGAGGTTCGGGTGCTGTTCACCGTTATACTTTCCTGGAAGGCGTCCAGATTGTTGCGCTTTGCGATGTAGTGCCGGAGAATGTGGAGCAGGCCAACAAAATACTTGTAGAAAGTGGATTTGCCGAGGCGGATACCTACACAGGCCCTGAAGACTGGAAGCGGGTATGTGAACGGGAAGATGTGGACCTGGTCTATGTTTGTACTCACTGGGACCTGCATACCCCCATAGGCGTGTATGCCATGGAGCAGGGGAAACACGTGGCCCTGGAAGTGCCTGCAGCGCTTACAATTGACGAGTGCTGGCAGTTGGTCATTACGGCTGAAAAAACACGTCGCCACTGCATTCAACTTGAAAACTGCAATTATGATTTTTTCGAAATGGCTACGCTGAACATGGCACAACAGGGTGTGTTTGGTGAGATCGTGCATGCCGAGGGGGCGTACATACACGATCTGAGGTTTTTGAATTTTAACGATACCACCGGATATTGGAATATGTGGCGTTTGAAGCACAACCAACAGGAGAACGGGAATCTTTATCCCACCCACGGACTTGGGCCGATAGCACACATCCTCAATATTCATCGCGGAGACCGGATGGACTACATGGTCTCGGTCTCCTCGGCTCAGTTTGGGATGACCGCCTATGCAAAGGATAAGCTCGGAGAAGACTCGGAATATGCAAAAAGCACATACCTGAACGGAGACATGAACACCTCGGTAATCAGAACCGTTAAAGGAAAAACCATTATGTTGCAGCACGATGTGACCAGTCCGCGTCCCTATAGCCGACTCCATACGATCAGTGGTACAAAAGGGTTTGCTCAGAAATACCCGAGGCCCGGGATCGCACTGGAGCCAGAGGCACACCGCTTTCTGCCGGACAAAGCGTTAGACTCGCTCCTTGCACTTTATGAACATCCCATAGTCAAAGAAGTAGGTCAAAAGGCCAAAGAGGTTGGCGGCCACGGAGGGATGGATTTTATTATGGATTACCGGTTGGTGTATTGCCTTCGCAACGGACTCCCTCTTGATATGGATGTTTACGATGCCGCCGAATGGAGCGCCATTATTGAACTTTCCAGAACCTCTGTGGCCAACGGAGGCAGACCGGTACGCATCCCCGATTTTACAAGGGGGGCATGGGAAGAGTTAAAAAAAGTAGATTATTTCAAAACGGAGAATAGTAAATATTAATGTATGGCAACGGACAGGAAAGACATCACAAAGATCGACAATATTGAAGTAGTCTTCCTCAAGAATGAAGATTATGAAGGTATTAGAATAGCTATGATCGAGGCGTATGCCAATATACCGGAAATTGTAAATAACAATCTCTACAACGTCGGATATTTGTGCAAAAGAGATGGCGGGGTGGAAAGATTTGAAAAACTTCACGTTACGCCGGATGAAGTGAAAGTATGGGGCATGCAGGGTGGACGTTCCATACAGTCCTTCAATACAGATTGTGGCTAAGTCGGCATTTTTATCTGCTATGATGTGGAATTTCCCGAATTAAGCCGGATATTAGCCGATGTGGACATTGACCTGCTCCGTGAATTGAATCAATTTGGAAGTGTCCGGAACCTCAGGGACCGCCGAAAAGATATATACAGCGTACACATTTAATCCAATATAATATGAATTACTTTTCCACACGGAAAGTACGTTTGGTATTCGCACTTTCCTTCTTAGTACTTTTAAGCCCGGCTGTTTCCTGCTCGACTGCCTATGAAGCGGAAATGCCTGTACTTATAGAGAAGAATGGCCGTTATGCCCTCTTGGTAGACGGAGAACCTTTCTTTATGTTTGGCGGACAATCAGCCAATTCTTCCACATGGCCCAAAATGCTGCCGGATGTATGGAACACTATAGAAAGTATGCATGCCAATACGCTTGAAATCCCCATTTACTGGGAACAATTTGAGCCGGAACCGGGCAAGTATGATTATTCCATCATTCAATTATTGCTGGATCAGGCCAGGGAAAGAGATGTCCGCCTGGTATTGCTGTGGTTTGCGACCTGGAAAAACGGGAGCAACCATTACATGCCGGAATGGATGAAAAAAGATCCCCGGAAGTATCCGAATATTGTAGGAAAAGACGGCCAACCGGTGGATTCTCCTTCCCCGCATGCCACAGCTGCCATGGAAGCCGATGCAAAAGCTTTTGCCAATTTTATGGCATATTTGAAAGTAGCGGATCCGCAGCATACCGTCATTTTGGTGCAGGTACAGAACGAGCCCGGTACCTGGGGCAGTGTGCGTGATTTTTCCCCATTGGCGCAACAGCTTTTTGAACAACATGTACCCGAGGTATTGCTTCAGACCCCGGTGTTGGAGCAGTTGAACATCCCCGCCGGTGCCAAAGGAACCTGGGAGGAAGTATTTGGCCGGGACGCCGATGAATATTTCCATGCCTGGTCGGTCGCCCGTTACATTGAATATGTGGCTGCTGCCGGAAAAGCAGTCAATCCGTTGCCCATGTTTGTGAATGCAGCCCTGCGGGATCCGTTGACCAATCCTCCCGCTACCCATTACGAAAGTGGGGGTCCGACAGATAACGTTATACCAATCTGGAAAGCCGCAGCCCCTTCCATAGATTTTGTGGCTCCTGATATTTATTTGCGTGGGGACGAAACGGTTTTGAAGGTAATTGATTTGTATACCCGCCCAGACAATGCACTTATGGTTCCGGAAACAGGAGACCATATGAAGTACCTGTACAAAGTAATAGAAAAAGGCATAGGCTATGCCCCGTTTGGGATAGACAGCCGTTGGCCCCAGGCAGCCAATGGGGGCAGGGCAGTTAATGACCTTTCTGATCCGTTGTTCCAAGAATACAAATTACTTGTTCCTATGGCCGGAAAACTGGCACAATGGGGCTTTGAAGGCCGCATACAATCAGTGGTTGAACCTGAATCCGGAGACCCTGTGAATCGAATTGACCTGGGAAACTGGGAAGCCGTAATACGATTTGGTCTGGGCCACCGGCTGGACCTGCACCAGGATCCGCAGCCTGAAAACCGCACCGGAAAAATCATGTTCATAAAATTGAGTGAGAACGAGTTCATGGCCGTTGGAACCGGTTGTCGCATAACCTTCAATCCCATAAGGGAAAACGAAGGAAAAGCATGGCAATATCTGAAAGTCACTGAAGGGTATTACCACAATGGAGAATTTCAGATGATACGTATACTGAACGGAGACGAAACCGACTGGGGCGGACCTTATTTTAGCCAAAAACCCACACTCCTGCACATCAAACTGGTTACAAGGGAATAGCGACTATGCGCCGGGTGGCCTGCAGAGGGGAGGGGAAAATCCCGGGTTCCTCCACAAAAACGGGCTTAAACGTGGATGAAAACTGGTGAAACCGGTTGATCAGGGACGTATCTGAGCAGACCGGCGGAAAGCGTCTCTGTATTTTCTGGATACTTCAATGGTGCGATCCCCTATGGTAACTTCATTGGCAGAAGCTTGGCTGATATGGTTCAGGTTGACCAGGTAGGAGCGGTGTACCCGTATAAAACGTTCTTCCAGGACAGATTCCCATTGGGAGATCTTCATTTTGGTACGGTATGTTGAATTGTCGGAAGTATGGATCAGGACTTCAGAATCCCTTGATTCCACCAACAAGATGGAATTTATTCTGACCGAGACCTTTTTTCGTTCCGAGGTGAATGTGATGTATTCCTTAGGCGGAATGGGTTTTAAAAAATAATGTTCTATGACGCGTTCCATTGTAATGAATGCGGCCAGCAGTAACCAGATCAGTACCGGATTGAAGATAAGGTCGGGCAGGTTGCCCGGGGAGAGTCTGAACAGGTACCAGGTGGTGAAAACAATGCCCAGGTACTCAACCAGCAGGGTGGCCAGGGCCAGACAGCAACTGTGCAGTATGCCCTTAAGCCTGTTTTCAAAGGAAAGGTCTTTCATAAAAAATTTAACCAGCAAAGCTCCTGGCAGGAACATGATGGCCAGTAAGAGTGCCTTTGAATAGCCGTCTACTACACTGGCAAAGATCAGGCTCATTAACAATACTACAACCAACCAGTATCCAATACTGAAATACCTTTTCATACGCTAAAAATATGAATTTCCAACGGATTTCGAGCTTTTGAAACGTATCCAAAAGGATATTGAATGGATTTGACGTTATACAGACTGGTTTCTACCATGGTGTTTCTGTCTGATGAAAGTACTTTTACATCAACAAATAAAACAAATCATTATGTTACATTTTTTCATTGAAGGAGGGCCTCTGTTTATGGCACTCTTGACCATTGAACTGGTCTTTTTGTTGATTGCTGCCTGGAAAGCTCCGGGATGGGTAAAGGAAATTGGGCTTATGGCTTTGATCACAGGGATCCTGGGCACCCTGATTGGCATGCATCAGGCATGCGATGCCATTGAAAGAGCGGGCGACATTTCAATGTCAATAATGGCCGGCGGGATGAAAGTTGCTCTTATCACCGTAATTTACGGCGGCTTGATCCATTTTGCCTCTCTAATCATCCGCATTATCCACAAACCCAGAATCTGAAAGTTTTGAAAGTTACACCTTGAGAAACTTTGTGATTAATACCGGAGAATAAGGTAAAAACCGAATTCCCCGGTATTTTTATTAGTTTTGGATCAGCTAAGTAGCTGAATGATGAATAAAATTGCATTAACCGGTATTCTACTATTAATTGGAATTGCCCTGAAGGCACAGGAAATAGCCATACCTAACAGGATCTACACTACGCAACGCATTGAGGATCCTCCCGTTATTGACGGAAAACTGGATGATACCTGTTGGGAAGTGGGTGAATGGCAAAGTGATTACAAACAGTTTGTTCCGGTCTACAAAGGAGATATCTCTTACAAAACGGAACTAAAGGTCTTGTACAACAATAAAAGCCTGTTTGTTGCCATTCGTTCTTTCGATGATATGGAAAAAGTTACCAAAAGATTGGGGCGCAGGGACCATTACCTGGGGGATATGACGGGGATCCAGCTTGACAGTTATCACGATCGCCGGACAGCCTTTGAGTTTGTGGTAACAACGGCCGGGCAAAAAATGGATATGTGGATATCCAATGACGATATGGATCTGAATTGGGATGCCGTCTGGTATGTGAAAGTGGCTTTCCAGGAGGATGCCTGGACGGCTGAATTTGAAATTCCCTTTAACCAATTGCGTTATGGCCCTGCCACAGAGCAGGTATGGGGTTTTAATTCATGGCGCTATGTGAATCGTTTACAGGAAGAAAATCACTGGAAACTGTTGGCCAATGACGGAACAGGATCCGTATATACGTTTGGAGAATTGCACGGCCTAAACGGATTACCCAAAAACCGTCGCCTGGAATTATCGCCGTATGTTTCCGGCAGCATAACCACCAGCGAAAAGGAACCCGGGAATCCGTATGCCAAGGGAGTCCGTTTTGCGGCCCGGGGCGGCCTGGATGCCAAGATTGGTCTTTCAAACAATTTTACCCTGGATGCTACCATCAATCCCGATTTCGGACAGGTGGAGGCCGATCCTTCCGTAATGAACCTTTCTGCTTTTGAAACGTATTTTGAGGAAAAACGACCGTTCTTTATTGAAGGAAAAAATATTTTCACTTTTGATTTTGACGGGGACGAGTTGTTCTATTCCCGCAGGATCGGACATGCACCCTCTTACCATCCCGGGGCCGAAATGATGCAAATGCCCGAGTTTACCACCATCGGCGGGGCAGCCAAGATCTCGGGAAGAACGGCCAACGGTGTTTCGGTGGGTATTCTGGAGGCAGTCACTTTGAAGGCCAATGCCCATATATACCAGAACGGCGTTGATTCGGCACAGGCAGTGGAGCCGTTGGCCAATTACCTGGTTGGCCGTTTCCAGAAAGATTTTGACCGCGGTAATACCATACTGGGCGGGATTGTTACACACACCCACCGTGCCATTAGGGATGAACACCTGCATTTTTTGGGGCGGGATGCGTTAAGCCTGGGCTTCGATTTTACAAAATATTGGGCGGACCGCAAGTATTTCATGGAATTCAAGGCCATCGGGAGCCACATTGGCGGTGACAAGGAAGCCATACACCGGTTGCAATCCTCCTCGGCAAGGTATTACCAAAAGCCGGAAAGCGGCCTGCCATACGATACAACAAGCACAAAGTTGAACGGAGCGGGAGTCTATTTTAGAATTGGCAAGGGAAGTAAAGGGCATTGGCGATATAATGAAGAAATTGTACTTCGCACTCCCGGATTGGAATTCAATGATCTGGGATTCATGAAGCTGGCCAATACCATCAAGAACAGTACCCGGGTCTCGTACGTGGAAAAAGACAACCAATGGATTTTCAAAAATTACGATATAAGCCTGTCCCAGGATAATGCCTGGAACGTTCAGGGAACAGGTCTCTATTCAGATATTGAGCTGGACGCTGATTTTGAACTGCTCAATCACTGGTCGGTTTTTATGGAAGGGGAATACCGATTCAGGATAGTGGACGAGCAAATGTTGCGTGGAGGACCGGCCATGAGAGAGCCGGATATGTTGCAATACCAGGGAGGGATTTTTTCTAACAGTTCCAAAAAATTGTTTTTCGGGGTATATGCAGCTTATAACCATCGACTTACTGGAAATTCACGTTTTTTTGTAATCTCGCCCCAGATGAGTTACAGGCCTTTTTCTAATTTGCTGTTGTCACTGGATGTGGGGTATGAAAGAAGCCTGGATGAACTGCAGTACATTGGAAGTTTTGATGGATTGGGCAATTCTCCGGGCTGGCTGCTTGGTACTGTGGATAATCGGAACATGGGAATGACGTTGCGAATTGACTGGGCCATTACTCCTGAACTGACCATTCAGTATTACGGAAGTCCTTTTGTTTCCCTGGGGGATTATACGGATCTAAAAGAGGTGACCCATCCCATGGATGCCCTGTATGAGAACCGGTTCAGGAAAGTCCCTTTTGTACGTAACGGGAAGGATTACATGCTGGACAGCAACGGAGACGGGGAGTTTAATATGCGAATTGATAATCCGTCATTTAATTACCAACAGTTTCGCAGCAACCTTGTTTTGCGGTGGGAATACCTGCCAGGCTCTACGTTATATTTTGTCTGGTCCCAGGACAGGACAGGTTATGATGCCGGAGGGCCTTTTTCTTTTGGTGAAGGGTACAGGCTGATGGGAAATGTCTTTCCGGGCAACGTTTTTATGATCAAATTGAATTATTGGTTTTCGGGTTAAGTTAAGCTTCCCCTTCCTTAGTTTTCTACAGGGTCTTCATTTTCCCCGGATTTTTCAGCTTTTTCATTTTCAGGAGGTGTGCTGACGATAACTCCGTTTTCATCGACATAAGCGATCATATCGTCAAATGTGCTTTTTGGAGAATTTTTTCGCTCCTCTTTCTTTTTCAGTTTTTCTTTTCTCTTAGCTCTTTTATTTTTTTCTACTTGTCTTTTGTTGTATGATGCTGAATTTGCCATTTATATTTTTTAAAGTCTTATTATTCTGGACACTTATAGCGCCGGGATCGAACAGCTCAATACTGTAGTGTCAGCGATATTTTTCTTGTTAACAAAAAAGTGAGGGAGGAACAGTAGAGCAGAACCGACACGATATGTTTGATTTTACAAAGGTAGTAAAAAACAGGATACGATGTGTACGGGTTAACGGCTTGTATTTTTTATGTAACTTTATTGCATAAATACTACATATTATGGAACCACTTGATAAGTTTTCTGAATTCGTAATATTTCGTATTGAAAATAATGTAACCATTCCTTTCCGATACTGCGGGATATTTTGACAAAACAAAAACCATTACATGAAAAAAGCAAGACAACCGGGATCATTGTTCCTTAACACCGAGCAACGACTTACCATAGCACTGGAAGCCGGGGATATGGCCTGGTGGGAAATGGAACTGCCATCGGGAAATATCATCTTCAATAATAACAAAACGCGCATGCTTGGCCTGAAAGGTGAAGATTTTACCCATTTTCAGGATTTCATGAACATTGTGCATCCCGAAGATTATGATGTTGCCATGAATGCCATGCGTGACCATTTATCGGGCAAGGCGTCTATGTATGAATGTGAATATCGCATGAAAAATGCCGGGGATAAATACCAATGGTTTCACGATGCCGGAAAAATCGTATACCGTGAAGGTGAGAAATTACTTATAGCAGGTATTGTAACCGAGATCACCGAAAGAAAACGAATTGAAAAGCAACTTCAGGAGGCAAAGCTGCAAGCCGAGTTGGCCAACCAATACAAGAACCAGTTTCTGGCCAACGTCAGTCACGAGATCCGTACCCCCGTAAGCGGGATGGTGGGTTTCGCTTCGTTGCTGCGCAGGGAAAACCTGGATGCCGAAACCAGAAAATTGTACATAGACATCATTGAAAGCAGCTCCAAACAATTGTTGAATTTGGTTAACGATATTATTGACATTTCCAGGATCGAAGCCGGAGAATTGAAAATCAACAAAGCTCCGTGTGAGTTGCACAAGATACTGAAAGAAACGGAAACCCTGTTTGAACAGTTGAAACATGGCCGAGGAAAGGAAAACTTGAAAATCAAACTGAACATCCCGGAACAAAACAAAGAACTGTACATAGTTACCGATCCGGACCGGTTAAAGCAAATACTGATCAATCTGATAGGGAATGCTTTAAAATTTACAGAAGAAGGGGGGATTGATTTTGGATACGAGATAGAAAATAACCGGTTGAAATTTTACGTATCCGATACCGGGATAGGTATGACAGAAGAAGATCTGAAGGTGGTTTTTGAACGTTTCAAACGTACTGAACAAGCACACAAGAAATACGACGGTACGGGATTGGGTCTGGCCATTACCAAAGGACTTTTGGATCTGCTGGGAGGGTCGATTTCTGTGGAATCCGGGACCGGGAAAGGGAGCCTTTTTACCTTCCACATTCCCTATGAGCCGGCTGAGCCTCATGCTGCCATTCCGGAGAAAGAACCGGTAGCGGAAACGGAACGTTTGCGTGGAAAAAAAATTCTGATAGCTGAAGACGAAAAGATCAACAGGATGTATCTGGAGATCATTCTTAAAGATTTGCCCTTACAGATCTACTGGGCCCAGAACGGTATTGAGGCTGTTGATATTTTTCGGGAACATGATGGGATCAGCCTGGTATTGATGGATATCAAAATGCCGTTGATGGATGGAGAAGAAGCCGCACAAAAGATACTGGAAATAAACCCCAATACGTGTATTGTGGCACAGACGGCCAACGCCTTGTCCAGTGACCGGGAAAAGTACCTGGAAAGCGGTTTTGTGGATCACATCTCCAAGCCCATAGACAGGAGCCGGTTGATCAGGATCATGGAAAAGTGGGCGTTGTAATGGATCGTGCAACCGTCATTCAAAAAACCGTTGATTTTGTTAAGGAAACGCTGGCCCATGCCGAGGGGGGACACGACTGGTGGCATGTGTACCGGGTGTGGAAACTGGCCGGGCAGATCGCCCTCCGGGAAGATGCAGACCTTTTTGTGGTGGAACTCGGTGCACTGCTGCACGATGTCGCCGATTCCAAATTCCATAACGGAGATGAGACCATAGGTCCCCGCAAGGCAAGGGAATTCCTGGGATCACTTGGCGTTGAACAGGAGGTAGTCTCTCACGTTGAAAAGATCATTGCTCATATTTCGTTCAAAGGAGCTGCCCACAGGCAGGAATTCAGATCGGCAGAACTGGACGTGGTACAGGATGCCGACCGGCTGGACGCCCTTGGGGCCATAGGCATAGCGCGGGCTTTCAATTACGGCGGTTACAAAGGAAGAACCATCTTTGATCCGGGCATTCCTCCCGTTCAGGATATGACCAAGGAAGCGTACAAAAAGAACACTGCCCCTACCATCAACCACTTTTATGAAAAACTTCTTCTGCTTAAAGACAGGATGAATACGCAGACCGGTAGGGAAATGGCCATGGAAAGGCACCGGTTTATGGAGCAGTTTCTTGCACGATTTTATGCTGAATGGGAAGGAACGGAATAAATTTAAATATTGATGCAGTAAATCGCCCAAAGGCTCATTTAGTAAATGACCAACCCTAACTACCTATGTCAGCAATTGCATTTTTTAAAAAAGTTACAGTAATAGTATCATCACTCATCCTGGTCTTCAGCTTGCAGGGCTGTCCCTGGGTAGAGCCCCATTACCATTTTGATTACGAGATCATTATTACAGATACCCCGGCCAATCTTGAGGGTCTCAATTCTGTATACAACGATTACAATTCAGATCTGCCCTACCAGGCAGGACGTGTAGAGATTTATTTTTCTACGGACAGGAACAGTAATGGCAGTGAATTTGATATCATAGCACGGTGTTTTGATATATCCTATCACGAAAGGGATGATGTGTTGAACATCACCATTCCTAAGAATGCCGGTGAGTCCATGATGGACAGGAAGTTGATCCCTTTGATTACTACCGGATTTGACGAACTGGGTCCTTACACGTATTTTGAAGCGGGCGGGCTGAATTATTTTTTTTACGGCCACAATGGATCGGAGGATAACGAATTTAAAGATTTTGACATCCAATTTGTTTATACGCCCCGGCTGGACTGGGGGACTTACAACGGCCAACAACGGCTTTACGGTCCGTATAAGGCAGATCCGGCAAATTCTGAGTTTGATGATATGTACCCCGTAATATCGAATGAACTCGGAAAATTCCTGTTTTGCAGCAACCGGGAGAACGATTCTTTTGATATTTACAGTTTTGATCTGGGTCAGGGACCACTGTTTCATGACTTCCTTTCAGGCACAACTCCTGTAGAGATCACAAAAGAATCCGTTTTGTCCTCTGCAGGCAATGACAAATGCCCTTCCTTCTATGGCGATTACCTGGTTTTTGCATCCGACAGGGACGGAGGCTACGGCGGATTCGATCTGTATTATTCAAAATACGAAAACAACGCCTGGACCGACCCCGTTAATTTCGGGAGCAAGGTCAATTCCGCCAACGATGAATACCGTCCCGTTATGTTTTCTTTTCTGGATTTCTCGCTTATGGTATTCTCTTCCGACCGGTCCGGAGGCAAAGGCGGTTTTGATCTTTATTGCGTGGATGTCAGTGATGTTATTGAAGTCCCTGACGGGGGTCATTTTTGGGGTTTCTAAGGTGTATATCCGGGATTGATGCGGATATTTGAATATGCAAAAAATCTCGGTCTTCTGGTTTAGAAGGGACTTGCGTCTGGAAGACAACCGCAGCCTGCAGGAAGCTTTGCTCGGGCTTTTCCCGGTCCTGCCCCTTTTCATATTCGATGAAAACATAATTGCCGGGTTGGAGGCCGATGATTCCCGGGTCACCTTCATCCACCAGACGCTCCTGAGCCTATCCCGTTCCGTCAAGCGGAGCTCCGACCATTCTTCCGGCGGCCTGTACTGCACCAAAGGAATTCCTTTGGAAGTGTGGAAGAAGCTGCTGGAGCAATTCAGCATTGGGGCGGTGTATGCCAGCGAAGACTACGAACCTTACGCCATGGAGCGTGACCGGGAAATAGAAAGCCTGCTGGCATCCCGCGGGATCCCGTTTCACCTTTTTAAGGACCAGGTGATTTTTGCCAAAAACGATGTCCTGAAAAACGACAACACGCCCTATACCGTATTTACACCCTATAAAAACAAGTGGATCGGCAAATTGCACGAAGAACCTGGCAGGTTCCTGCAGGTTCCGCTGCCGGACCATTTTGCAGGGCTGTCATTCCCGTTTCCCTCCCTGGAGGAACTGGGGTTTAAACGTTCAGTTATCAAAGTCCCCGAATACGATCTTGACAACCTGGACAATTATCAAAAAATCAGGGATTATCCCGATGTGGTAGGCTCCAATTTCCGGAAAAAATTCGATGCCCTGGACTGGATCAACGACCCGCAGGATTTTGAAAAATGGCAACAGGGCCAAACCGGCTTTCCCCTGGTGGATGCGGGCATGCGGGAACTCAATGCCACCGGGTATGTGCACAACCGCGTACGAATGATCGTAGCCGGCTTTTTATGCAAAGACCTGCTTATTGACTGGCGCTGGGGAGAAGCTTACTTTGCCCAAAAATTACTGGACTACAAAATTTCTTCCAACAACGGCAACTGGCAGTGGGCCGCCGGTACCGGTTGCGATGCCGTTCCCTACTTCAGGATTTTCAACCCTACGGAACAATTACGCAAGTACGACCCTCAGCAGGTCTATATCCGCAAATGGATCCCCGAATTGGACACCCCGGATTATCCGGCTCCCATGGTCGATCACAAAATGGCCCGCGAAAGATTTATACATGGCGCACAAAATCTTGCAACGCAATAATTTTTTTTCCTATCTTTGCGGCCAGTTAGACGAGATATGAATTTTTACGCATTACATCATCACCACCATCATCTTTGCCCTCAGGCGAAATGATCGTGGTATGCTGTTAACCTAACAATATAACCAGACCGCCTGAGTAGATCAGGCGGTTTTTTTATTCCAACAG
>JBAZHT010000025.1:0-23696 GCA_041652255.1 Bacteroidales bacterium | reverse complement strand
GGAAGCAGCGGCTATTTGCTGAGCCGTTATTACAACCCGTTATCCGGAGCCGACCGGGGCACGTTCAATTTCTGGATGCGTTTCCGTAACAAAATGAACAAATCCCTGGTATATCCTTTCTTCGGGTCCATATCCGATGGCGGATTTTTCGTGGAGATCCGTCACGATGGAACCAACTGGGTACTAACCTTGTGTATGGGACCCGGAAAAGAAACATACGTTATTCCGTTGCCTTCCTATGCCGGGATGGATATTACGGATTTTCTGGGAGTCAGCTGGCACATGATGTCTATCGTTTCCAACGGCACTTCCATGACCGTTTACCTGGACGGCATGAACCTCTATACGGAACCTATGGAAATGTCTTTTGGTGTACAGGATGATTTTGTAATAGGGGCCAATGCCCTGAACGGCACCACCCTGAACACCTTCCTGCCGGCCGATATGGCCTGTCTGCGTTTTTACGACAGGGTACTGACAGATTCGGAAATTGCAGCTATCTTCAATGCCGGTCAGTAACCTAACGTCTGTAGATCATGTATTGGTTCCAGTCACTGAATGCTTTGTGATGCTTTCCCCTGACTATCAATACATGATTTCCCATACCATTTAAATGAAAATCGGCCAGGGGTTCTTCCAACCGGAGTTTCATCTGCGTACGACATTTATAGTCAGCGTGTTGTGATTCAACTGTAACTCCTTCTGATACAAAAAAACGTTTCAGTTTGTTCCCTATCCATTTTACAACCGTATAGGGTTCTCCAGCTTGAAAGTACCCTTCAACTCCCACACTTATACCGGATTCAAAATGGGAATTGAAACTATAGTTATCGGTCATGGAAAGCGGAACACTGCAATGGGCAATATCAATGGTGTTTTGTTCCCGGTTAAAATCAATGGGATTGGCCATAAAAACGGGTTCCCCTGTCAATTCCCCTGCAAACAACATGGACAACAGGGAAGGAACATCTCCTTCACAAGCAGCCGGTATACCCGCCTGGTTGAATAATGCGAGTGCCGTACAAGCCGTTACGTTACATTTATTTATCAGATCAAAACATTTCACTGTAAGCGCGTTGCATGAATGGTATACCATCAGATCATCCAATGCCTGGTAGATCCTCACCGAATCATATACATCCGTCTTGTTGCAATTTGTCAACCGGCTGGCGTTTTTCAGGATCTTCTGATAAATGGTTGCGTTATCCCTGCTGAGCTTGGTGTGTTGATTATAACTTTCTGTAAGAGACTCTATGCTAATATTTTGAAAATGCAAACCGAACATACGTGTCAGCGCACCTGTGTCCACATTATTGGATAACAGCCAGGGAGAAGGACCTCCAATGAGAGCTATGTGTGATTTTCTGAGTTTACGAACGGTGTGCTGCATGCGGTAAAACACTTCCATATTTTCCGGATGAAGCTCATCCTCCGAGAAGATCATAGGAACATTCAGCTTTCCCGCAGAAAAGTAAGTGGCCAGCTCCAGAGCAGCAGGCAGGGAATTGTGCATGTGGTCGTAAAGAAATATCAGCGGCAGGGGAAGGGAAAAGGCATAACTCTGAAAAATTTCCTCACAGCCTCCTGAAGCAATAAAAGGCATGTAAACTTTATCGGGATCGGCAAAGTGATCCGGTGAAATTTTACTGAACGGAATAACGGATATCCGGTAGCGTTGCTCCAGCGATTCCAGTAAAGACCTTCTGGATTCCACCAATACCTGAAAATCCTGTAACGGGGAATAAAAGAAGATCAGTTCCAGTTTAAGCTTCCGGGGTTCCATCACCGAAATGTAAAGGGATGTTGGGCATTCCTTTTCCAGATAGGTTGATCTTACCGAAATGGTCTTCGTATTGTGTGAGGTTATCCTGAAGGGCGTTGAAGAATCTCTTGGCGTGTTCGGGAGTCATAACAATCCTGTTCTGGACCTTTGCCTTGGCAATGCCGGGCATCATTCGAATGAAATCGAATACGAATTCACTGCTGGAATGCGTAATAATAGCGAGGTTTGAATAGCATCCCTGGGCAACGTCTTCAGGCAATTCAATATTGATTTCTTTCTTGGGTTTTTGTTCCATAGCCATTTCTTTTATAATGCAAAAGTAGTATTTTTTATATATTTGCGTCTTATTCCCAAAAAGTATATGGAACTACCTGCAATATACGATCCCTCGGTTACAGAAGACAAATGGTACCGTTACTGGTTAAAGCACCGTTTTTTTCATTCGGAGCCTGATGATCGCCCAAAATACAGTGTGGTGATTCCGCCCCCAAATGTGACGGGAGTGCTTCACATGGGGCACATGCTCAACAATACCATCCAGGACGTTCTGGTAAGACGGGCCCGTATGCAGGGTAAAAATACATGCTGGGTTCCGGGAACCGATCATGCTTCCATAGCTACAGAGGCAAAGGTAGTTGCACTCCTAAAGGAAAAAGGCATTGAAAAAGCCGGCATTACACGTGAAGAGTTTCTTGAACATGCCTGGGCCTGGAAAGAAAAACACGGCAACATCATATTGGAACAATTGAAAAAACTGGGTGCTTCCTGTGACTGGGACCGTACCAATTTTACCATGAACCCGGATATGAGCCGTGCTGTAACTGACACTTTTGTTCATCTCTACAACGAGGGTCTGATATACAGGGGTGTGCGTATGGTCAACTGGGATCCCCAGGGAAAAACGGCCGTGAGTGACGAAGAAGTCATTCACAGGGAAGTCAATGAAAAACTGTATTACCTCAGGTATTTTTTCAGTAATAACGGAAACCGCGGAGAACAATACCTGTCTGTAGCCACCACAAGGCCGGAAACCATCATGGCCGATGTGGCCGTATGTGTCAATCCCAAGGATGAAAGGTATTCCGAACTGATAGGAAAAACAGTATTGATACCATTGATAGACAAAGAGATACCTGTAATTGCCGATGATTACGTAACCATGGATTTCGGAACCGGATGTTTGAAGATCACACCGGCTCATGATCCCAACGATTACGAAATAGGATTGCGTCACAAATTGCCTGTCATAGACATTATAGATCCGGACGGCACCCTGAACGATCGGGCACAGATATTGGTAGGAAAGGACCGTTTTGCCGCACGCAAAAAGATCCGCACCCTATTGCAGAAATCCGGCTGCCTTGAGAAAGAAGAACCGTATGTCACCCAGGTGGGCTTCTCCGAACGGACAGACGCCGTTATTGAGCCGAGGCTTTCGCTGCAGTGGTTCTTAAAACTGGAAATGCCGGCAAAAAAAGCACTGGAGTACGTAGAAGACGGCCGGGTGAAACTGATCCCCGATAAATACCGCAATACGTACCGCCATTGGATGGAAACAGCCCGTGACTGGTGCATATCCCGCCAATTGTGGTGGGGACAACAAATACCTGCCTGGTACCTTCCCGACGGGGAAGTGGTCGTGGCAGCTACGGGGGAAGAAGCCATGAAACTTGCCCGGAAGAAAGATCCTTCCCTGACAGAACAGGACCTGAAACAGGACCCCGATGTGGTTGATACCTGGTTCTCTTCCTGGTTGTGGCCCATTTCTGTATTTGATCCGGGGAAGCCCGGTCATCCCAAAAAAACACCCAATGAAGAACTGGCCTATTATTATCCCACGGACGACCTGGTAACGGCTCCCGATATCCTTTTCTTCTGGGTGGCCCGTATGATCATGGCCGGAGATATGTACTGCAGGGAAAAACCCTTTTCCAATGTATACCTTACCGGTATGGTACGTGACAAACAAGGAAGGAAAATGTCCAAATCACTGGGAAATTCACCCGATCCTATAGAATTGATGAACAAATACGGAGCGGATGGGGTCAGGATGGGTTTGATGTTGTGTACTTCTGCCGGGAACGACATCTTATTTGACGAAAGTCAGGTGGAACAGGGACGCAATTTCTGCAACAAGATATGGAATGCTTACCGTTTAGTGGGCTCCTGGAAACGGGACAAATCCCTGCCTTTGGAAGAAACTTCCGGACAGGCCATCAAGTGGTTCCGCCAATTGCTGGCTTCTACCAGGGAAGAAGCAGAAGATCTGTTTTCCAAATTTCGCTTGTCGGAAGCCCTGATGCTGTTATACAAACGATTCTGGGATGACTTTTGTTCCTGGTACCTGGAGATCATCAAACCTTCCGGTAACGGAAAGAAAAAAATAGATGCGGCCACCTACGACACAACACTGGAATTCTTTGATATTCTGTTGCATATGTTGCATCCCTTTATGCCGTTCATTACGGAAGAATTGTGGCAGAACCTTAATGAACGCACGGAAGGGGAGAGTATTATGGTATCTCAGGTTCCGGCAACAGGATCCTACAAACAGAATGAGCTGGAACAATTTGCCCGTTTGCAGGAACTGATCGTTTCAATAAGGGGTTTGCGGCAAAAGAAACAGATACCCGGGAAGACGGCCTTAAAACTTTATATCAAAGGATCGTTTTCCGAAAACCTGTATGGAATTGCCAAACGTATGGGAGGACTGGAAGATGTCGTTTCTGTTAAGGAAACACCATGTGAAGGCAATGTATATTCGTTCCTGATAGGGACGACTGAATTTTTCATTCCCCTGGGAGAACTCCTGGATACTAAAGAAGAACGTAACAAACTAAAAGGGGAACTGGAGTACTACCGTAATTTCCTGGTCGCTGTTGAAAAGAAACTCAACAACCCCCATTTTGTTCAACGAGCCCCGGAACAGGTTGTAACTACCGAACAGAAAAAACGTTCGGACGCCCTGGCAAAAATTGCAGCCCTGGAGCAGCAATTATTATCATTACAATGAAATACAGACATCTGATCCTGATATTGACCTCTTTCACATTGCTTGCACAATGTGTGAAAGTCAGTAAACTGGATGACCGTGCCGATATTTCTTCCTGCGGGATAACCGCAGTTTCTCCACAGATAGTTGTTTTTGAAGCACCTGTGATGGAAGGGGATCAGATCATCCTTCCGATGGATTACGGAAAATACGAATTTCCGGTGACCGTTACCCTGGATATCAAAACGGCACAAAAGATCGATAAGATCCTGGGGATGGATGCTGACAATACGCTCGTATTTGAAAATGAGGGAACCGTGCGCAAGATCCACCTGATTGCCCTGAGCGGTGTGGTACATACCTACGAAATACGTATTGAAGTGGCTCCCCGCAGCGATCTGGCTTCCGTGTCGGCTGCCACTTTGCAGGGATTTACACCGGACGACTTTCTGATTGCACACGAAGTTATGATAGATCTGGTTGAGAACCAGGTGGTCATTTACGCTCTTGCGGGGCAGACATTGCCTTTAAACGTTTTGCTTCAGATGGAACTCAGCCCGGGAGCTCAACTTGACGATCAGCAGCCGGTTCTGACTTTTACCATAAATGCCTACGATACGACCATCCCGTTTACCGTCACTGCCGAAAGCGGTAAAAAAGAAACATGGTCAGTGATATTAACGGGGACAACACCTGTAGAAGACCTTTCACAAACACAGCCTGACGTATGGGAGCGGATGGTTCCGGCGGAACCTTACGATGTATCTTTTCAAAACGAAGGACCCGTGGTAGAAAGCATACGTACCGATGTTTCTGCAGGGAAGCTTATTGTCTGCGTACGTGAGCAAGGAACGGCTTTCCCCTGGAATGTGGCTCTTGATTACGGCTTGCAACCCTATATTTTACCGATACATATTGCACCGGGAGGTGTTTTTCCGGTAACGGGATGGGAAGATACCCCCACTTTTTACCTGGTGGACATGTTGTCCCTGAAGGCACGTGCCTGGAACCTGATCTGGGAAAGGTGGCTGAACCCGGAAAACAACGTGTTGTCGTTTGCCGTTTTGGAATACAACTCGGCTCAAAACCTCATGGAACTGGGCGATCCTGTCATAGATACACTGACCAGGTGCGTAAGTATTCCCATGATTTCCGGAAATGATTTTCCTATGGAGATCACCTCTTATGATATTACAGTTTCCGACAGTGCCTCATGCTTGATTCCCGGCCGGATCCTTTTTGAATCTTACAAAAGTGAAATTCCGTTTACAGTAACCTCCCAGTCGGGCAATGAAAAACAATGGGTACTGAAAACAGATCCCTGGTTCAGTACGGGAACGGATGTTTTGTCTTTTACGGCGGAAGGCTACCACTCCGTACAAAACATGGTACAGCTGGAATCCTCCCGCGCTTATATAGATACGGACAATAAAACCCTTACGCTGGTACTTAAGGCCGGTTATGATTTTCCCCTTGTCATTGACAGTTTTGATCTGGAATTATCCGAAAATGCCGTACTTCAGGAAGATTATTCACAAGGTATCGTCTTCAATACGATCTCTCAGACTGTTCTTTTGACAGTAGAAGCCGAAAGTGGCGATACCATGCTTTGGACGCTTCAATTGGCCGATGAACGTACAGAAAACCTGGAAGCTCTTGTGCTTGATTATCGAATAGCAAGTTACCGGGGAACCACAGAAACGGCCAACAACATAGTTATGGAAGAGTGGGGTGTGGTAGATACCCTGAACCGGACCGTAACGCTTATCATTAACGACTGGTCCTCAAAAATGCCTCTGACCGTTGACGGGATCATGAACATTTCCAAAAATGCCGCCATTGAAGGAGCTGTTATAGACGCAACTGAACACCAAGTCGTATTCCACACAAAGGATGAGATTCATGAATTTTCGGTAACCTCTGAAAGCCGCACAAATACTACCGTCTGGACCCTGATGCTGGAAGATCGTTCCCCAGCCAGGAGTTCAGAAGCGGAAGTGACCGGATTTATCACCGGGAACCCTTCCTCGGGTTTTGAATTCGACAAAAAATATTTGGAATCCGCTCCCGGAACCATAACATTGCTTGTAAGTAACAGACCTTCCCCGGATGCGCTGCTGGCCATCAAACCGCAGATCTCGGTTTCCCAGGGAGCGCGCCTTCAGGGAATTACATCGGGAGCCCCGCTGGCCCTTTCCTTTGAAGAACCTTATATTTTCCGGGTGATGGCCCAGGATGAAAGCGTAAAGGAATGGCAGGTACGGCTGATCTATGCCCCGCAGGTGTACAACAGCGGTTATGAAGAATGGGGAACGGTAGACCGTATCCAGAATATTCTGCCTTCCAACGGGAACGGATGGACTACCGGAAACAATGCCCAGGTTATAGGGACAACAAAAGTGTCCGGGAAAGACAGTCCATTTGCGGCACAAATGCTTACGCAATTGAAAACCGTGAGTTTGCTTGATTATAAGGTAACAAGTCTGGCAGCTGGAGCGGTCATGTTGGGTGAATTCAATTTCAGCATGGATGTGGAAGCCGTGATGAATCCCACCAGTATGTCTGACTTTGGGATTCCGTTTACGGCAGACACGAATCCCGTAGGTTTTGAAATTGATTACAACTACCGGTCCGGCGGTCAACGGGTATACACCGAAGCTTATAAGAAATATATTTTGGTCTGGCCAACTCCTGCTTTTAAGGATCCCGTAAATGTGGCCGGACCTGATAAAGCGGTAATAGCCACAGAATTACATTACAATGAAGGAGGAGAATGGGTCTATGACCTTAAAAACAGGCCCACCCTTATAGCCGAAAGCGAGATCCTCACGGAAGGAACATCCGGATGGACCCGTGCACGAATGGTATTCAATCAGGTTCCCGGAAAAGAGAGCCTGAAAATGACACACCTGGTAGTGCGTATGTCTTCTTCCTACCAGGGAGACGAATTCAAAGGAGCTGACGGAAGCAAGCTTACTGTGGACAATTTTAAATTGATTTATTACCTTCCCGGTGATACGGCAACAATATTGGAATAATTATGATGGATTATACTTCAAAAATTACTGTCAGGTATTACGAAACAGACCAAATGGGGGTGGTGCACCATTCCAATTACATCCGTTATTTTGAAACAGGACGGGAAGAAATGATGGCACATTACGGCGTTCCTTATACGGAAACCGAATCGCAGGGAATCATAATGCCGGTGCATGCCGTTCACTGCGATTACATACATCCGGCACGTTACGGGGAAGTATTGACAGTAGAGACACGCCTGGAAGAAATGCCCCGTTCACGCATTACATTCCGTTACAACATCTATAATGCGGACCGGGTACTTCTGGCCAAAGGGTATGTAACATTGGCTTTTGTGGATGTTTCCCGGGGAACACCGGTAAGGGCACCCCGTTTTCTGACGGAAGTATTGGAAAAATACCTAAATTTGTAAAACAAGACTAAAGGGATATGAATAAATTATTGTTGTTCGGCACTCTGGGTGCCACGGAGATCATAATCATTGCTTTGATCGTTCTGCTTCTATTCGGAGGCCGCAAGATACCCGAATTGATGAAAGGTATAGGTAAAGGCGTTAGAAGTTTCAAAGACGGTGTGAAGGGCATTGAAGACGATCTGAAAGAAGAAGAAAAAGATATTGACAAAGATCTGAAGTAGCAGAGGTGGCCGATTCTTCCCGGGATAAGATTGAAATGACCTTTTGGGAACATTTGGATGAGTTCCGCAAGGTTTTATTTCGCTCGGCAATTGCCTTAATTTTATTAATGGTAGTTGTCTTTGTGAATAAGAACTTTGTGTTTGAAACCGTCATATTTGCTCCCAGAACTTCCGATTTTGTTCTCTACAGGTGGATGGAATCCCTTGCCGCTTTGACGGGATTTTCCTCTTTTTCACCCGAACCGTTTGAATTGCAATTACAAAACATAGAACTGGCCGCCCAGTTTTTTACCCATATAAACGTTTCTTTCAGCATTGCTTTTGTTTTGGCCACTCCCTTTTTATTATACCAGCTGTGGCTTTTTATCAGGCCCGCTCTGTATCCAAACGAGAAAAAATCAGTAGTAGGTGCTTTTGCCTGGTGTTCTCTGCTTTTCTTCCTGGGTGTGGTAGTCGGGTACCTTTTTGTCTTTCCGCTGACCATTAATTTCCTGGGGAGTTACCAGGTAAGTGATCTGGTGGAAAACCAGATCACCCTTCAATCATACGTACACATGTTCACATGGCTGGTGATCATAATGGGGATTGTGTTTGAAATGCCTGTTCTGTTGCGGGTTTTATCCCGTATGGGCATTATATCTAAGGAATTGCTGAAAAAATACAGAAAATACGCGGCCGTTATACTTTTGGTACTGGCCGCCATCATAACACCAAGCGGGGATGCATTCACATTGTTCGTAGTAGCATTGCCCTTGTATCTTCTCTACGAAATAAGTATACTTGTATGTTACAGTAAGTCGGCAGAAGAAGATGAAACCTCTAAAGCATAGATCAATTTTTCTGATTACCGGCGGGATCGTTCTGTTATTAATTATCCTGCTGATCTTGCCCTTTTTCTGGAAACAGCCCGTTTTTTGGCTGTTGAAAAGCGATTGGCTGAACGGATACGGCAAGGCCCGGTTCATTGCTTTATATAACCCGGCTCCTCCTGATATCATACGCGAACACGTGTATCTGTACAACGGGGGATTCAAACCGTATGATTTCAGGCAGGGTCCGGTCCGGGTTCCCGGGAAGGGATTCAATTATATGGATTCGCTGGGGATTCTTTTGACACGGGATTTTTACCTTCAGGCAGAACCTTTCCGCAACGGACTGGCCCGCGTGAAAACGGGGACTGGCTACGGAATGCTTAATACCAAAGGGAAATGGGTCGTTTCTCCTCAATACGATACGGTCATAACGCATGAACAGGTACTGATAGTAAAACGGGAGAACCGGTACGGAGTGACCGGCCGGAAAGGCCGTTTTCGTATATCCATGCAGGAAGAAAAGATTTCAAATACCTATTATTCAAAGACATTGCCTTTTTTGCTGGCATACCATAGCGACGGTTCTTTTTCAGTAATAGATCCTCAGGGTAAACGGTCAGATAAAGCTCCTTACGATAGTCTTGATATCCGGGACAACTCCCTTTTTGCCCGCAGAAATGACCTTTGGGGCGTTCTTAACTATACGGGCGCCGAAATAATCCCCCTTATTTATGACAGTATAGCTGTCTATGAGCCCCATTTTTATACGGTTATTCGAAACGGTATGCAGGGTTTTCACCTTTCCGGGGAACCTGCCCCGTTGATCCCCCCTGAATACGACAAAGTGGATGTCTGCACCCCGGGAACGTTCCGTATATTTTTGGAGAATCATTACGGGTTGCTGGATGGGAAAGCTACGACTCTGATTGAACCGGTGTACGATACGATCTATGCTCATCATGGGAAAGAATGGATCGTTACCGGGGATCACAACCGGTATGCCATGCGCAATACGAATGATTTGTCGTATCCCTCAGGATTTTATGAAATGATAGGTCCCTGCCGGGAAGGCATGACCGTAGTACGTAATGAAGACGGGTACGGGGTTTTGTCTGAAGACGGCACCGTTACGGTAACCCCTCAATACGATTCCATAAGCCACTTCAGCAGCGGCCTGGCCGTAGTTTATGATAACCGTCAATTCGGAGTCATAGATAAAACAGGTGCTTTTACCATTCCGTTTTCACTGAAACTAGTGGAACTGTATGATTTTCACAACGGCATAGCACTGGCTGCACAATTGAACCTGATGACATCCCGTATCAGGAAACAATACGGGTTCATTGACAAAAACGGGAATACCGTTATCCCTTTTGTCTATGAAGACGGGCACAAGGTTTTTTCAAACGGGTTGGCCGGAATGCGGCTGAACGGTGCCTGGGGTTTTATTGATACAAAAGGAGAAACGATCATTCCCTTCCTGTACGATACCGTTACCCGGTTTTCGAATGGCAGTGCACAGGCAGTTTACCACGGGATTATACATAGAATTGATAAACAGGGGAGAACCATAGAATGATATCTCTTTCCAATATAACCGTTTCGTTTGCACACCTGGACCTGATGTCGGATGTGTCTTTTTTGCTGAACCGGCGGGACAGGGTGGCTTTGGTAGGAAAAAACGGAGCCGGTAAATCCACTTTGCTAAAGATCATGGCCGGAGTTTTGGAACCCACTTCAGGCACTGTGGTACGTTCCGGGGATCTGAAGATAGGCTACCTGCCCCAACAAATGGCACACTCCCGGAACAAATCGGTGCTGGAAGAGGCCCTTACTGTTTTTGCTGCCGTTGAAAACCTTCGCATGGAAACGGAAAGGATCACCAAAGAACTTTCCCTGCGGGAAGATTACGATTCGGCTGCTTATAAAAAACTTATGGTAGATCTGACCGACGCAAACGACCGCCTGCATATCCTCTCTTCTGACAATCCCCGGGGGAATGCCGGAAAAACGCTGTTAGGGCTGGGATTTAAAGCCGGTGATCTGGAAAGGCCTACTCGCACTTTTTCCGAAGGGTGGAACATGCGCATTGAATTGGCGAAATTGCTGCTATCACGTCCTGATGTGCTTTTGCTTGACGAACCCACAAATCACCTGGACATTGAAAGCCTCCGGTGGCTGGAACAATACCTGGAATCATTCCCCGGAGCTTTGCTGGTTATTTCACACGACCGTACCTTCTTGGATAACGTTACCCAAAGGACAATTGAGATATCGTTGGGAAGGATCTACGATTACAAAGCCCCTTATTCCCAATACCTGATGCTTCGTAAAGAACGAGTGGAACAACAGACGGCTGCCTGGGAAAACCAACAGCGCACCATTGAAAAGACCGAAGAATTCATTGCCCGTTTTCGTTACAAACCGACCAAATCCAACCAGGTGCAAAGCCGCATAAAACAGTTGGAAAAGATGGAACGTATAGAAATAGATCCGGTAGATAAAGCACAGATCCGTATCTCTTTTCCTGATGTTCCCCGGAGCGGTAAAATTGTATTCAAGTGCCACAATGTAGCAGTAGGGTACGATAAAGGTCCTATCTTTACCGGAGCAGAAATGGTGGTGGAGCGCGGTGAAAAAGTAGCTTTTGTAGGCAGGAACGGAGAAGGGAAAACCACTATGATGAAGCTGCTTACCGGCCAAAAAACAACTATGGAAGGAAAGTTTGAAACCGGTTACAACGTTCAGTTGGGTTACTATGCACAAAATCAGGACGAATTGCTGGATGATACCCTTACCGTTTACCAGACGTTGGATGAAATTGCCGTAGGGGATGTGCGTACCCGGTTACGGGATATTTTGGCTTCTTTTCTTTTCAGGGGAGAAGAAGTAGATAAAAAAAACGGGGTGTTGAGTGGCGGGGAACGATCACGTCTGGCAATGGCAAAACTGATGCTCCAGCCTTACAATGTGTTAGCCCTTGACGAGCCGACCAACCACATGGACATCCGATCCCGGGAAGTAATGAAAGAAGCCTTGCGGCAATACAGCGGAACTCTGATTGTCGTTTCCCACGACAGGACCTTTCTGGACGGATTGGTAGACAAGATCTATGAATTTCGGGACGGGAAGGTAAAAGAACATCTGGGAGGGATCAGGGATTTCATGGAACGAAGAAAGCTGGAAACACTCCGGGAACTGGAAGAAATTTCGGCAGAAGAAGAGGAAAGCCGGGCCGGGCAGGCAGTCAAAGAAAACGATGCCCAAACATTGTACCGTATGAAAAAAGAGCGGGATAAAACATTCCGCAAGCTGCAACAGAACGTAACCCGCTGGGAGAACCGGATAGAACAACATGAAAAAGGACTGGCCATAATGGATGAAAAATTGTTGTCTCCTGCGGCGGAAGGATTCAGTACGGCTTTTTACCAGTTGTACGAAAAAGAAAAAAGAGCATTGGACGAAGCTATGAAAGCATGGGAACAGGCTCACAATGAATTAGATATATTTAATCATACAAAAAAAGATGCCTGAAGACCGCCTATATGGAATACATCCCGTCAGGGAAGCTCTGACAGGAGACAAAAAACTGGAAAAAATACTGATCCGTAAAGGAATGGATAGTCCTGTTGCTTTAGAGATCACTGAATTGGCACGACAGCAGAACGTTTCGGTGCAATACGTTCCGCAGGAAAAACTCAACCACATGGCCGGGAACAGGAACCATCAGGGCCTGGTAGCCGTTTTGGCTCAGCTGGATTACGTGTCGCTGGAGGAAGCAGCGCAAGCTGCCTCGGCAAAGAGCAAATTTCCTACAGTCTTGTTGCTTGACGGAGTCAGCGATGTGCGTAATTTCGGAGCAATAGCACGCACCTGCGAATGTGCCGGGGTAGGGGCCCTTATCCTGCCGGCTAAAGGCGGGGCCGCTGTCAATCAGGATGCCATCAAAACCTCGGCAGGGGCATTGCTGCGCATACCCACCTGTAAGGTTCCCAACCTGAAAACAGCGCTGTATTACCTGAAAGAATCGGGCTATACCATTATCGGGACGGCTGCCGGGTTGGAACATTCCATATACGATGCCGATTTTTGCCGACCCACGGCCATTGTCATGGGTGCTGAAGGAAAAGGCATTTCCGATAGTGTAATGCCATTGTGTGACCAACTGGTTTCCATTCCGCAATTGGGAGGTATTGGTTCACTAAATGTTTCTGCAGCTACTGCCGTAGTTTTGTTTGAAGCCGTAAGGCAACGTATCAACAAATGAAATGATGCTTTTCCGCAATAATGCCTTAAAACGTTTGGCCGGGGAAACCGCCGTGTACGGGATGAGTACCATCCTGGCCAGGGTTTTGAATTTTTTGCTGGTTCCCCTGTATACCCGCGTGCTTACAGATCAGGCGGCATACGGAGTGGTTGCCGAGTTTATGGCTTATATTGCCGTGTTGCAGGTGGTTCTGGTCATGGGATTGGAAACCGGCTGTTTCCGGTACGCGTCACTGGCGGCGCAGAAAAACGACGGGGACGGGGCCTCACGCGTCTTTTCCACTTCACTGACAACTGTAACCCTTGTGGCAGGACTGTTTTTTGCTGTCGTTGTTATGTGGAGGCAGCCCATTGCCGGTGCACTCGGTTACGGCAACAACCCGCTATGCATCTTTTACGTTGCCGGGATCCTTTTACTGGACAGCATTACTGCCATACTCTTTGCACGCCTTCGTTACGAGCACAAAGCCCTGAAATTTGCGGTCTTTAAAACCATCAAGATTTGTTTCGAGCTGGGATTCAATTTGCTTTTCTTCCTGTGGGCTTCGGGATTTATGAAAGCCAACCCGGGCTCGTTCCTGGAACGTTTTATCCCCGCAGTCCCGGATTATAATTACGTACTTTTTGCCATCTTCCTTTCGTGCGTGGTTGCCCTGTTGCTCTTCATACCCGATCTGATCAGGAAAAACGCTTTCCTGTTTGACCGGAAACTATGGACCCGCCTGATGATCTATTCAATCCCGTTGATGATCGCCGGGTTACCCGGGATCCTGAACGATTTCAGCGACCGGTTGCTGTTCCGTTTTCTCATACCGGAAGGTATTTCGTGGAGGGCACAGATGGGTATTTACCAGGCCGGGATCAAGCTGGCCGTTCTGATCAGTTTGTTCATTCAAATGTTTCGCTATGCGGCCGAACCGTTCTTTTTTGGACAGTCTACAGACAAGAACGCCCCGGGTACTTATGCCAGGGTCCTGGATTATTTTACAGGATTTACCATGCTTGTCTACCTGGGGATCCTGCTCTACATAGATCTTTTTGGGCTGATCCTGGGAGAAAATTACCGGGAGGGAATCGTAGTAGTGCCTGTTATGGCACTGGCTTACGTCATGCTGGGAATCTATTTCAACATCAGCATCTGGTTTAAATTGTCCGGTAAAACAGGGTATGCTGTGCTGATTACCACGGCCGGACTGGCCGTCACATTATTGATTAATGTGCTTTTTCTTCCCCGTTACGGGTACATGGCTGCTGCCTGGGGACATTTGGCCAGTTACCTGACAATGACCGTAATATGCGCCCTGATGGGCCGTAAAAAATACCCTATCCCTTATAACTGGGTTAAGAACGGCTTTTACATTGGCACAGGAGTTGGATTGTATTTCTTCTCACAGTTATTCAGCCACATGGATCTTGTGCCCAAACTGATCATCAATACCGGTATTATTCTGATCTACCTGGCTATCTGGGCAGGGGCGGAAGGTTTCTACGGAAAGCTGCGCAGACTATGGCAGCGGCCGTAGCTACGTTCAGTGATTCGGAGCCTTCCCGGTAAGCGGGAATATACAATCGTGTCTGGATGTGTTCCAGGATCCCGGGACTGATTCCCCTGGATTCATTTCCCATCACAATGATGCCTTCTGCAGGAAGCGACAAAGTGTTTATGTCTGTGCCTCCCTGTAAAACGGTCCCCAATACCGGGAGCCGGGTATCTTTCAGAAGTGTTTCCAAAGATGTATAAAAGACCGGGACCCTGAGGATCGCACCCATGGTGGATTGCACGGTCTTGGGGTTGTAAAGTTCCACACAATCCGGAGAAGCATAAACGGCAGCAATGTTAAACCAGTCGGCCAGTCGCAGTATGGTGCCGAAATTCCCGGGATCCTGCACCCCGTCCAGTGCCAGGTAAAGATTACCTTTTTGCGGAACAGCCGGTTGAATGTCCGGAATGCCAACAACGGCAAGCGCTCCGGAGGGAGTGGATTGAGCCGATATCCGTTCCATTTCCGAGGCCGTTACGTACTCGGCTGCGGAAGCCTTTGGGGCATCTAAAACACCTTCCAGCAGGTACAGTCTTTTGACGACGAACGGTCCGGGCGCTGCCAACAACTCGGCAATCATTTTTTGTCCTTCGATGATGAATTCCTGTCTTTCCTGACGGACTTTCTTCTGGTTCAGGGCTGTTATGTATTTTATTTCGGCTTTGCTCAGCATTTTTTTAATACCCCAGGACCTTTAGCATGGATTTGTATGTTTGCTCCTTGGAAAACAATTTGGTGTAGTATTCCCCGTCTTCTTCGCCTATAATGACCATTTTTGGGGCCGGCATCAGGCAATGTTGTACGCCTCCGAAACCGGAAATGGATTCCTGGTAAGCTCCCGTATTGAAAAATCCTATATAGAGGGGCTCTCCGTTTTCGTTTTTAGGAAGGAATACGGCATTGGCATGTGCTTCTGCATTGTAGTAATCCTGGGAATCACAGGTAAGACCACCCAGGAAAACGCGTTGGTAGGGTTCGTTCCATTTGTTGATGGGAAGCAGAATAAAACGCCTTTTGATCCCCCAGGTGTCGGGCAGGGTAGTCATGAAAGAAGAGTCGATCATATACCACCTTTCCCGGTCGTTCTGCTGTTTTTCTCCCAGGATCTGGTATATGTTCGCCCCGCTTTCCCCGACAGTGAACGATCCAAACTCTGTAAATATGTCCGGTTCCTTCACATTACGGCTGGCACATATGCTTTTTATCTGGGCAATGATCTCTTCTGTCATGTATTCGTAATCGTAATCAAAAGAAAGAGAATTCCTTACGGGAAAACCTCCCCCAAGATTCAGTGAGTTCAGATCTTCACAGAAATTCTTGAGGTCGCAGTATACGTTAACGCATTTAGCCAACTCGTTCCAGTAATAAGCGTTGTCCTGGATCCCCGTGTTGATGAAAAAGTGGAGCATTTTGAGCTTAAACTTGGGATTACGCTTGATGTATTTGTGGTAAAAAGGCACAACATCGCTGTAACGGATCCCCAGCCGGCTGGTATAAAATTCAAATTTGGGTTCCTCTTCCGCGGCAATGCGTATGCCTATCTTGCATTCGTTATTCACAGCCTTGTCCAGGGCTTCAATTTCCGGCATATTATCCAAAATGGAGATGGTGTTATCCCAGCCCGAATTCATAAGATTGGCAATGTTCTCTACGTATTGGGGCTTTTTGTATCCGTTGCAGATCACGTACAGGTTCTTGTCCACGATCTTTTGTTCGTAAAGGGATTCGATCAGATTGATATCAAATGCCGATGAGGTTTCAATATGGATATCGTTTTTAAGGGCTTCTTCCAGTACGAATGAAAAGTGGGATGATTTGGTACAGTAACAGTAATGGTATTCCGCATCGTAATCCACTTTGGCCATGGCTACGTTGAAAAGCCTTTTTGCCTTTTGTATTTGTTTGCTTATCTGGGGCAGGTAATAAAACTTCAGGGGTGTTCCGTATTGTTGGATTAAATTCATTACGGGTATATTATGGAACAGAAGTTCCCCTTCTTCAACCCTGAATTCTTCCTGTGGAAAATCAAAACTTTGCTGAATCAGATCGATGTACTTGTTTTTCATTCTTGCAATGTAAGTAAGTTACTTTTACCTAAATTATTCAATGTAAACGGATCGGATTGCAAATATAAACGAATATTTACAGGTAGTATCGTATTTGACCTTTTTTTCTACTTTTGTATTATGCGTAAAAGCCAGGGGTTTCTCTTCATTTCAGTCATTGCTTTGTTGCTGAATTTTATGTTATCGGGATGTGCTGCAACACGTTACGTTCCGGAAGAAGAATACCTTTTAAAAAAGAATACGGTTGAAGTCGTTCCAAAAAAAATTGTACCCGTTTCTGCCCTGACTCCGTATATCCGGCAAAAACCCAATACCAGTATCGTTTTTGGCTGGAAAGCCTTTCTGAATATTTACAGTCTGAGTCCTGACAAAGACAACGGCTGGAGCCGGTTTTTACGCAGACTGGGAGAACCTCCCGTGGTATTTGATCCTATGCTGATCGATTACAGCAAAAGGAATATTGACAATTACCTGACTTCACTTGGGTATTATTTCAATACTGTTAGCGATTCTGTTACTTACCATAAGCAAAAAGCCACCGTTCACTATACCGTTATGCCCGGTAAGACATATACGGTGGATTCCATTGCACTCAGCAGGGCCGATACCAACCTGGCCCGGTTGTATGACCTGCACCTGGATCAGTCCCATATCCGGACAGGAGACAGATTGTCTTCACTGACACTGGAAAAAGAAGCCGCCCGCATCAGCACTGTCATGAGAAACAACGGGTATTACAATTTTAACAGGAGTCTCGTATCTTTCAGGGCCGATACGCTGAAGCAGGACGGTACGGCAAGTCTGGAGGTTCTGTTACCTGCTGATTCTATTCAAAAACCATATCGCATAAGGGATATCAATGTATACCCCGGTTTTGACCCCATGCAGGCCGTAATGGATTCTTCCTACTATTCCCAAATGGATACCCTTAATTACCGGGATATGGTGTTCCATTTCACGGGAAAACCCACCATCCGGCCGCGTATTATCAGGAATATGAGCTACATCCTCCCGGGAGAACTGTACGACGAATCCAAAGTCAAAACAACGTATGACCGGTTTTCACACATAAGTCTTTTTAACGGTGTGACCCTGCTTTTTGACGAAGTACCCGAGTCAGGGCAATTGGACACAGCCTTGGTAGATTGCACCATTCGCCTGAGTCCGGGTAATTCACAGGGGTACAAACTGAACCTGGAAGCGTCCAGCAACTCGAACGGACTGATTGGGATATCACCTGCTTTGTCCTATTACCACAAAAACATATTCAGGGGAGGGGAATGGCTGACTTTAGGCTTCATGGGAAATTTTCAGTTTAAACTGAAAGATCCGACCCGGGCCACTGAACTGGGCGCCTCGTTGTCCCTGTCTTTTCCCAAGATGCTTTTTCCCATTAGTCAGCAGATTTTCCGCGGCCGTGTTCCGCGCACGGATATCTCGGCAAGCTATAATTACCAATCGCGTCCTGAATATACGCGGAATATTGTATCGACAACGTTCGGTTATGTGTGGAGCATGGGAGAAAATTTCCACTATACGGTGAATCCCTTGCGACTGAAGCTGGTAAAACTCTACAATATGAGCCCCGGATTCCTGGCTTCCCTGAACGATCCGTTTTTGATCGATACGTACAGGGACCACTTTGACCTGGGATTTTCTACCATTTTTTATTACACCAGTGACAATGCCACCGTACACCGCAACAGCTGGCATTACATTAGGGTGGGACTGGAATCGGCCGGCAACCTGCTGAGTGCTTTCAATTCCCAGATGCGGACCGATACCACCGGAAGTCATACGATAGGTGGAATTGCTTATTCCCAATACATAAAAGTCGATCTGAACACAGGGTATACTTTTATTCGCAATGCGCACCAGTTGGCGGGACGTTTTTATGCCGGTATAGGTGTTCCGTACGGAAACGGATCTACGCTTCCCCTGGAGCAAATGTTTTTCTCCGGTGGGGCGAACAGCATGCGCGGCTGGCAGGCCAGAACAGTCGGTCCGGGATCCATGCCGGTAGATTCCACGTTTACCATTCCCAACCAGGCCGGGGACATCCGTCTGGAAGTCAACCTGGAATACCGTTTTCCCCTTTTCTGGAAGCTGGAAGGTGCGATATTTGCCGATGCCGGGAATATCTGGACCCTGCCACGGGAAGAAGCGGCTGAAGCCGGCGTTTTCCGTTTTAATAATTTTTATAAAAGCATTGCCATGGATACCGGACTGGGGATCCGTGTAAACCTGGATTTTGTCATTTTGCGCCTGGATATGGGCATGATCGTGAGGGATCCGGTAAAACAGGCATGGGTGCCCGTTTCCCAATGGCTAAAGCGGGAAAATTACGCGATCCAGTTTGGTGTGGGATACCCGTTCTAAAGCTTCATGCCTTCGCGGTAAAGCCGGAAAAGTTCTACGGCCTGGTACTCGGCCATTCCCAGTTTATCATAAAGCACTGCCGTGTTGTGGTTGCGCTCCTCGGCCCTTCTCCAGAATTCACGCGGGTCGTTCCCGGGGAACATGGCAGGGTCTTTCTGGCTCTGGTGACGGAAAATGGCATTGCGTTTAATAACCACTTCCTCGGGGCTTAAGGGTACGGCCATGTCAACATCGGCAACGTCCCATTCCTGCCAGGCACCCCGGTAAAGCCACAGGCGGCAATCATTCATCCAGGGCCTGTCTTTGAGCTGTTCCAACGCTTCCAGGATGGCCATGTAACATACGCGGTGTGTACCGTGAGGGTCGCTCAGATCGCCGGCAGCAAAGATCTGGTGTGGTTTTACGTTTTCCAGGAGATCACAGATAATGCTGATATCATCCGCGGATAACGCTTTTTTCTTGACACCTCCGGTTTCATAGAAAGGCATTTCCAGAAAATGTACGTGTTCGGGTTCAATACCCAGGTAATCACTGGCAGATTTGGCTTCTCCCCGGCGGATCATGGTCTTTACCTGGCGAATGGCAGGCGTATCGGGTTCTCCGGGTTTCTTGCCTGCCATATCTTTACGGGCCTGTATGAATATGGCTTTTGTTTTTTCCTGATCCAGCCCGTATACAGGGGATATTTCCTGCAAAAAATCCAGGAAACGGGTGACTTCGTGATCAAATACTGCTATATTGCCTGAAGTATGATACGCTATATGCAATATGTGTCCCTGATCCGATAGCCGGGCCACGGTCCCTCCCATGGAGATCACGTCGTCATCCGGGTGGGGACTGAATACGATCACGCGCTTGGGATAGGGCAGGGCTCTCTCCGGACGGGTGGAATCGTCGGCATTGGGTTTGCCCCCGGGCCAGCCTGTAATGGAATGCTGCAGGAAGTTGAAGGTGTCTATGTTGATCTTGCTGAAAGGTCCGCGTTCGGTGATCAGATCACTCATCCCGTTGTCGTTATAGTCCCGGGCGGTAAGCTTCAGAATGGGTTTGTCCAGATGAAGGCACAACCAGAATACGGCTTTTCGTGTCAATTCTTCCGTCCATAGGCAGGGTCCTGTCAGCCAGGGAGTTGCTATACGGGTTAATTCGGCCGAAGCAGCCCGGTCAATGATAACTTCTGTCTGGGCATGGTTTTGCAGGTAACTGGCGGGATTGGTTTCATCTACAGTGCCTTCCACCATTTTCTTAACGGATTTGGCTTCTCCTTCTCCCCAGGCCAGGTAATATATGGTACGGCATTCCATAATGGTCTGAATGCCCATGGTCAGTGAATAATTGGGCACGTAATCCACGCCAAAGAATTCACTGGCAGCCGAGATCCTTGTATTTGTATTGAGAGTGATCAAACGGGTCCGTGAACTGTAATGGGAACCGGGTTCGTTGGTACCCATTCCGGAAGTAATCAATACGTCTATGCCTCCGTACGAGGCTATCTTGTTTTCATAATCCTGGCAGTGGCGGGCTACCTGTGAGCGGGGAATGTCTCCGTCCAGGTAATGGATCTGTGCAGGGGGGATATCCAGAACATCAAAAACATATTCTTTCAAAAAACGGTAATGGGATTGTATCTCGTCTTTATGAAGGGGGTAGTATTCATTGATGCCGAATACTACCACATTTTTAAAGCTTCTTCCGTTTTCGTATGCTTTTGCTAAAAGTTCGTACACAGGGAACATGGCCGGCCGGGAAGAAAGGCCCAGTATCAGTTTCTTTCCCTGCGATTCTTTTTGCGTGAGCAATGTCAGGATGTTTTCCACCAGGTACGTAGAGGCTTCTACCTGGTCATCGTATATAAAAACCGGCAAATTTTCATACCTCCTGCTGAAATCGTAATTCACTGTCATAGTTATTCTTATATATCTTGTTGTGTCATCAGGTACGTTTGCCGGAAGGCGATTACCTTGCGGACCAGGGCTTCCATTTGTTCCAGGGGCAACATATTGCTTCCATCAGAAAGTGCTTCCGCAGGGTTGGGGTGCGTTTCAATGAAAAGGCCGTCGGCTCCGGCAGCCACACCGGTAATTGCCAGGGTTGAGATCAGTTTGGGGTCGCCTCCTGCAACACCTCTTTCCTGATTAGGCTTTTGCAGGGAGTGGGTAACATCCAGGATGACCGGGACATGGAGTTTTTTCATCTTTGGAATGCTGCGCACATCAAAAATCAAATCTGTATAACCAAATTGGGCGCCTCTTTCAGTAAGATATATTTTGTCTATTGTAGCTCCAAACTGAAGGAGTTTTTCTACGACAAACCGCATTTGTTCGGGAGCCAGAAATTGTCCTTTTTTCACATTCACTTTTTTACCTGTCTGGGCCGCGGCTTTCAACAATGAAGTCTGCCGGCAGAGAAAAGCAGGGATCTGGATGATATCTACATCATATTCGGCAGCCATCAAAGCCTCATCGGGAGTATGCACGTCTGTAGTGATCTCAATGCCAAAGTATTCACGAATGTTTTGCAGGATTTCAAGACCGTTCCTGTCACCTATCCCGGTAAAGGAATCTATCCGGGTCCTGTTTTCTTTCCGGTAGGAAGCTTTATAAATAAGAGGAATGCCGTACTTTTGGGTGATTTGTACAAGCTTTTCGGCCGTTTCCATGCAGATCTTTTCAGATTCTACAACACAGGGACCGGAAATAAGGAAGAAACCCTGAAGATCCATAATACGAATAATTAATTCACAAAGTTATGATTTTTCTTTTCTGTATTCAATATTTACCTTTCCAGCGAGCCAAAAATTTTGATATCTCTTTTTCCCTGGGATTGTCCGCGGGTGTGTAAAAGCGTGTTCCGCTGATCTCTGAAGGCAAAAATTCCTGCTCCACGAAATTTTGTTCGTATTGGTGGGCATATTTGTAGTCTTTGGCGTATCCCAGCTCTTTCATCAGTTGAGTAGGGGCGTTACGCAAATGAAGAGGTACGCTCAGATCTCCCTTGTTCCGGACCATTTCCAGGGCAGTATCGATGGCCATGTATGCCGAGTTGCTTTTAGGGCTGGTGGCCAGGTAAATGGCTGTCTGCGAAAGGGGTATACGGCCTTCGGGCATCCCTATCTTGTGCACGGCATCAAAGCAGGTATTGGCCATCAAAAACGCATTGGGGTTGGCCAGCCCGACGTCTTCAGAGGCAAGGATGACCATCCTGCGTGCAATGAACAGGGGATCCTCACCGGCTGCGATCATTCTGGCCAGCCAGTAAACCGCCCCGTTGGGATCGCTCCCGCGTATGCTTTTTATGAAAGCCGAGATAATATCGTAGTGCTGTTCTCCGTTTTTGTCGTACAGGACGATGTTTTTTTGCAATCTTTTTTGTACTTCTTCGTTGTTGAAGAGTATAGTCTGGCCTTCATCGTAGCTGGAAATAACTATTTCTATAATATTCAACAATTTACGGGCATCTCCGCCGGAAAGACGGAACAAGGCTTCGGTTTCTTCCACACGGATATTTTGGGAACTTATGTATTCATCCGCTTTTAGTGCACGTTCAAATAGTATATTCAGATCATTGACCCCCAGCGTTTTAAGTACATAAACCTGACACCTGGAAAGCAGGGGAGCGATCACCTCAAAAGACGGATTCTCCGTAGTGGCACCAATCAACACTATGGTACCATCTTCAACAGCTCCCAGCAATGCGTCCTGTTGGGATTTGCTGAAACGATGGATCTCGTCAATAAAGAGTATAGGACGATTTTTCTGGAACATTTTGTTGGAACGGGAACGTTCAATGACTTCACGAACGTCTTTGACACCGGAGCTCACCGCAGACAGGCTGTAGAAAGTACGTTCCAGATCCTGAGCAATGATACGGGCAAGGGTGGTTTTTCCCACGCCCGGAGGTCCCCATAAAATAAAAGAAGAAAGGTTACGGCTTTCAATCATCTTACGCAGCACTGCATCAGGAGCAACCAGGTGTTCCTGTCCCACAAAATCTGCAAAAGAAGTAGGGCGCAACCGTTCGGCCAAAGGGATACTGCTGTTCAGCATATGCAGGGATTGTTAAAGCTATTTAACATAATATAAATTGTGTGCCTTTTGTTGTATTTACCGCTGACGACGTCTTAACTGGCGTATAATACGGGAAATGACACTTTCTATGGAAGATTCCGGTTCTATAACGTTA
>JBAZHT010000024.1:0-23825 GCA_041652255.1 Bacteroidales bacterium | reverse complement strand
CACTCCCCATATACTGCACGACAAGTGCCAAAACCACCAACTCACTGCGAAGAACCTCCGAAAATATGATTAAATTTGAAGCAAGAAAGACAAAGTGGCGAGGTGAATATTCTAATCGCTCAATTTAGGTGAAATAAGTTTCTCTTATTATTTCATGTATTTAAGAAGTTCCTTCTTGTACCATACATCAGTAAATAGCCTCGTTTGTTAGCCGTGCTTAAGAAAGAATGATTAACTAAAGTCTCTACAAGATATTGCTTCTCTAAGAAAGGATTCAACAATTTCTCAATTCTGGGTTCAATTACACCTATTCTTTTGGCAAATTCTATAAAATCATTTTTTGAAGGATGTCCAGTATTTTTATATTCTTCACTTTTGAAATCATCTGAAAACAGACCTTTATCCAAAGCAAAATCAGAATCATCCACATGGAGTCTTGTATTTATCAAATCATAAGATGGACTGAGTAGATAATCACCTTTTGACGACTCAAGTAATGAAAAATTTTTCATGTGAGCATCACCATTTGAGAATAGAAAATTGAAGACAACCAATGAAAAGTATTTTTCTATTTCCACTCTCCATGCCGAAACAAATTTTTGTATAAGCATTCCAATTTCTTCATAACTGAACTCATATTTAAAATTAGCGCCTGCATTATCTTTGGTTTTACCAGCAAGGGATGCGAAATCTTCTTTGCCCCATTTTCCTCCATCATTTTTTACATCAAATCTTTTAGTGATGTAAGCCGGTGATCCATTTCTAAAAAATATCATGGCATTTTCAGCCGTGTTTAATCTATAAATTTGTTTCGCAATTTGCATTGTCAGGTGTTCGTTTGCCGGAACTTGGTCAACTTGTTTTAAATCTCTTGGTATAGGTTTAAGTATGTATGTTCCTTGTTCTCCTTCTTTGGTCAAGCGTAAAATATTTTTGTCAAGAATAAAACTTAACTTCTCCTGAACGCCCGATATAGATATGCGTTTGCGGTTCTCTATAAACTGCCCGGCAACTTCTTCGCTTAGCTGTGGATGCTCATAAGGTAATACATGATTTACCTTTTTGCCGCTAAACAGATTCCTCAAACAACTCTGACTATAAGTTGAGTGACCTTCAGCTAATGTACCTGGGCAGTATTTTATTTCATCAATGTTCATTTTGCAGATATGGGTTTTACTGTAATAGCTCCAATAGTATCATATTGTGCTGTTGCCATTAACAATCCAAAACTATCTTCTTCATCAATATGCAAATGAGAGCTTTGTAATTTTCTGTTTACACCTTCGCTTAGCATGTTAAAGAAGAATGGAAACAGGAAATCACTTCTGTATTCCTTTTTTGTTTTAGGAAGTGTTAAACTGATAGCTGGTTTGTTTATATCAGTAAAATAATTGTCGTCGTACCTAAATATGAAGTGATGACGGTTTTCTTCAATCAGTATTCCTGCAAAGATTCCGCTACGATAAATTTCCATTGCTCTCATTTACTTAATGATATTTTTTTGACCTCCAGAGTCAGTTCCATTCCCAAGACATCAGCCAATTTATTTATTACTTCTAATGAAGGATTGCCTTGCCCTCGTTCCAATTTATATAAGGTATTGGTACTAATTTCAGCCAGCTCGGCCAAATGAGGTTGAGTTATATTCAAATCTTTTCTCCGTTTTCTTATTGTTTCTCCAAGTTGTTTAACTAACATTATAGTGTGATTTTATAAGCAAATGTATAATGAAATATTAAAAAAAACAACAAAATCGCAATATAATGTGATATTGATGTGATTTATTATAGAATTGCAAGAAGAAATTAACGAAATCACATTAAAATGTGATTTATATAGTAGGATGGTTATAATACTTACGTGTAAGAACATTTACGAAAACTATCATATTGAAAAGGCGATTACCCAGCCATCTCGATATTTTATAATTAAGTCATGTGCTTAATCTATTTTTTTGCGGACATTAGCGGAACATTAGCGGAACTTTTTAGAAAAGAAAAAACCAAACTACTGATTATCAATAGTTTGGTTTTAGTAAACGTGCCCAGGACAAGACTCGAACTTGCACACCGCAACCGGCACCACCCCCTCAAAGTGGCGTGTCTACCAATTCCACCACCTGGGCAATTTGCGGCGCAAATATAAGACAAATTTCCTTATTCTTTCTATATTTGTTGGATAAAAATTTGAATATGGACACACACACAATACTTCAACGCAGGGCAGTAAAAATTGCGGCGAAACTCCGTAAAGAGGGAGCAGATAAACCGGCACCGGAAGAATCTTACGGTTTGTTCAAACAGAAAGGGGACATGATCTACCTGGTAGGAGAGACCGAATCCAAAGAGGTAAACCTGGATAAAGATTACCGCATACAAAAAGTAATGCTTTCCGCTATGCGAAAGAAACTCGTATCATGTGTTCAGGAGGTGTCAGACGAAGGCGTTTTTGAAGCGTTGCTAAAGGCAGCCATGCCCGCAGAACTGGGTTTTGATATCACTACGGATTCCGAGATCCCGGAAGAGAAATTCCTTTTTGAGGATCCCGGAACATGTGCTGTGGTAACGGTTCCTATTGATAAAGACGATGAATTGATCCAGTTCCTGTTCGATAACCAGGTGACGGTTATGACACTGGGCCACGTAACCAAGGGAGATATTCGCATAGATGACCAGTCCTACGGAAATATCCGCCAGATATGATCTGACAAACGGGATTTTCAACGCCATTGCCCGCCGGTACGACAGAACCAACAGCATCCTTTCTTTTGGTTTGAACGCTCTGTGGCATAAAAGACTGATCGACCGGGTGCGGAAGGTCCCTCACGAGAAGATCATGGATCTGGCCTGCGGAACAGGGACGCTCACCCAAAAATTGGCCCGCCTGCAAAGAGCAAGAATCACCGGTTTGGACCCCTCGGCAAATATGCTTTCCGTGGCCAAGAAAAGACTCGGTGCAAAGGAAAACGTAATTTTAAAAAAAGGGTATGCCGAGTCTCTTCCGTTCTCCGAAGATTCTTTTCAGGTAGTAACCGTTTCCTACGGGATCAGGAATTTTGCCGATATGGAGGCGTCCCTGCAGGAAATTCGGAGAGTGCTTGCGCCGGGCGGCCATCTTTTCATCCTGGAATTTTCGCCCGAGAAAGACGATTCTCCCGGAAATGCGTTGAAGAAGTTTTATATGCATAAAATATTACCCCGTATAGGATGGATAAGCACCGGTCAAAAACAGGCATACGAGTACCTGAGGGATTCTGTGGAATCATTTCCGCAAGCCGGGGTTATATGCAGTAAAATGGAGGATGCCGGATTTAGTAAAGTGTCCTATACCCGTTTACCTCCGGGTGTAGCTGTTTTGTTTACAGGTGCTAAATAAATAAAATGGATATTAATTTCAGTTCTGTTTTTACCCTGTTGCTCTACCTCTTTTACCTGGGGCTGGCTCTTTATTTTATATACGATCTGATCTTTAGAAAACACAATCCGGTCAAATCTCTGTCCTGGATCGTAGTCATGCTTTTGCTCCCATACATAGGCCTGATAATTTACATATATGTAGGCAGGGATTTCAGGCGTATAAAAATATATAGCCGAAAAGGATTGCACGACGAAAGGCTGAAAAAAGAACTAAGCGCCCAACAAGTGGAACAGTTGAATGCTTTACGGGACGAGTTACCAGAACCCATTGCCTCTCACAAAAAGATCGTACTGCTGGCACTGAACAACAGCAAGAGCATACTGACCGAACACAACAGAACACGGTTGTATTTTACCGGTAAGGAAGCCCTTGATGCAATGTACAAAAGCGCGGAAGGCGCAAAACAACACATTCACCTGCAGTCTTTTATCATAGAAAACGATTCTATAGGCACACAGTGGAAAAACCTGCTGATAAAAAAAGCCGAAGAAGGAGTGGATGTATGTGTCATATACGATGATTTTGGCAGCTGGCATTTGCCACGTTCTTTTAAAAATCAAATGCTGGAGGCAGGGGTGTATATTCAGCCCTTCGGCAAAGTAAGGTTCCCCGGAATGCGTACCATGATCAATTACCGGAATCACCGCAAACTTTTGATAGTAGACGGGGTAGAAGGATTTCTGGGCGGCGTCAATATTGCTGACAGGTATTACGACGGTGGAAACAGCCTGGAATGGCGCGATACGCAAATGCGTATTGAAGGTGAAGCCGTCCGGCAATTGGAATCAAGTTTTTTAATGGACTGGTATTTTATTACACATAAAAATCTCAGAAGAAGAAAACCTTACACGTACCGGCTGCCTAACCTGGAAGAAGACAAAGTCCCCGAAACCTGTTACATCCAGATAGTAAGTTCCGGACCGGACAGCGACTGGGCGGATATTATGCAATTGTACCTCACCTTCATAACCGAGGCCAAAGAACGCATCAGCATAACCACTCCTTATTTTATTCCCAATGAATCCATACTCAATGCGCTCCGTACGGCAGCCCTCGGGGGTGTAGAAGTACGTTTGATGCTGCCCCAGGAAGCAGACAGCCGCTTTGTTCACTACGCAAGTCTTTCCTACGTCAGTGAACTGCTGGATGCCGGAGCTAAGGTATACCTTTACACAAAAGGCTTCATCCATTCCAAAACCATAAGTATAGATGGAAGAAGCTGTATAATTGGCTCGGCCAACCTGGATAACAGGAGCCTGGACCATCATTTTGAAGTCGGTGCCATCGTTTATAGCCCGGCAGTCAGTACAGAAATGGAAGACCAGTTTGACCGATACCTGAATGATTCCCGTCTGTTATCTCCCAGGACCTGGGAGAAAAGGTCTTTACGACAAAAAATATTCGAGGCACTTACCCGCCTGCTAAGCCCTTTGCTGTAATTACGCGATTAATCTTCAAGATACCGCGCCACATTCAATTAATAAAATTGTATCTCACTGATATTCTTTGCGTTAAAATTTCATATCAATAAATGTGGCGCGGTATCTTGAAGATTACTTATCTTTGTAATAGCATTTACTATATGATATGTTACTAAGTAAAAAAATGGGGGTTTATTTGAATCAGGCACATTTCCTGTTCAAGCAATGCTTTCTGAGTGAACTGGTAGCCAATAACGTAGATCTCACCCCCGAGCAATATTTGCTGATAGATCTGTTATGGGATGAAGGACCTCTTACACAACAGGAGATCGCCGACCAGATGCAAAAGGATAAGAATTCCATTACAAAGCTTATTGACGGTTTGGAGAAGAAGGGATATGTGGTACGCGAGACCAATCCGAAGGATCGTCGTAAAAACCGGGTGGTTGTCACCCGGACAGGTGAAGAAAAAAAGCAGGAGATCACCCGTATTGCCATTAATGCTGCGGATAACATTTTGGGAGGGATCCCTACAGAAGAGTTGAACACGGTAGTGGAAGTCCTGAACAAGCTCAACAAGAACATGAAAAAAATCTTGCAAAAGAAATAAGTATGGGTGCAGAATACATATTGAAGAACTGTGCGACAGGAAGACTATTTGAAGATACGGGATGGCTGTTATCCGATCCGCTGTGCGAAAATCCTTCATTGATAAGGGCTTTGTACAAAAAGAAACAACTTGATTACGACAGGGAAGACGAAGGCTTGTATAGGTTTGCAGACTGGATGCCTGTAAGAAGGAAACTGAAAGGTTCGGCTGCGCCCGTGACTTATAAGAGTGAAGCCCTGGCGGGTCATTTGGGATTGAAAAACCTGTACGTTACCTTTAACGGCTACTGGCCCCAAAGAGGTGCCTTCATGAAAACCTGTTCTTTCAAAGAGACCGAGGCTTATTCCGTCTGTGCTCATATTCCTGAAAGCGAAAAACGAACCATGATTGTGGCTTCGGCGGGAAATACGGCAAGAGCCTTTGCACGGGTTTGTTCTCAAAACAGAATACCGCTATTGCTCTTTGTACCTTACGATAATTTGGATACGCTTTGGTTTGAAGATCAGCTGGATCCTTGTGTGAAACTAATCTGTTCGCCTCCCGGATCGGATTATTACGATGCCATTGAATTGAGTAATCGTTATTGTGAGGACAAAGAACATTATTATGCCGAGGGAGGTGCCAAAAACGTTGCGCGTCGTGACGGGATGGGAACGACCGTCCTTTCTGCAGCGACCTTCATAGGGAGGATTCCCGATTATTATTTCCAGGCTGTGGGAAGCGGTACGGGAGCCATAGCCGCCTGGGAAGCCAACACACGACTGATAGAAGACGGTCGCTTTGGCAATACGGTCATGCGCCTGATCCCATCACAAAATGCTCCGTTTATGCCTCTTTACGAGGCCTGGAATTCCAACGGAAGGGAATTGAAGATCATGAACGCCGAAGAAGCCAGGAAAAAAACGGCAATAATACATTCCAAAGTCCTTGCCAACAGGAAGCCTCCTTACAGTATTCCGGGGGGATTGTACGACGCCCTTTCAGATACGGGAGGGTATATGGATTACGCTACCAACGATGAATTGGAAAGGGCAAAACGTTTGTTTGAAGAATTGGAGGGCATTGATATAGATCCGGCTGCAGGAGTGGCTACTGCCAGTTTGATAAACAATGTCAGGACCGGGAAAATTGATCCTCAGGCCGTAATAATGCTCAATATAACCGGGGGTGGAGAGAAATTGTTTAAGAAAGAACACGTCGTAAAATATATGAAACCCCTGGAGGACCTGTCCCTTTTGAGTGCGTAGTTTGTTTTATTCCCGGGGTCTTTATTTTAACGGGGAATCCGGTTCCCCGGCCATCATGCGGTATTCCATCCTGGATACAAACCGGGGGAAGAATTTGGCCATCATCACCGTAAGTTTTCCCAGAGGAGTCAGCACAACGGTATCTTTTCTCTTAATGATCCCTTTGAGCATATGTATAGCTACGCTATGGGCTGACATCATTTTTTCTTCTGCCCGGGGCGTTTTTCCCTGTGAAGTGCCGTCTGCAGTAAGGGCTGAAACCCGTACATTGGAAGAAGTAAATCCGGGAGCAAACGTCATTATATGCAATCCGTCGTGTAAATGTTCGGTACGCAAGGTATCCAGGAAACCGTTCATGGCAAATTTGGATGATGAGTAACCGGTTCGTGCCGGAAGGCCTTTGAATCCGGCAATGGACGTAACCCCCACAACCGAACCTTTGCTTTCAAGCAACCGGGGCAATGCATATTTTGTACAATAGACGCATCCCCAAAAATTCACGTCCATTAGCGTTTTCAGAACGGATAGATCAACATCTTTGAATAAAGCCCGCATAGAAAGCCCGGCGTTGTTGACCAGGATGTCAATACGGCCAAAATGTTCCACAGTTTTGTCTATCAGAGTTTTGCAGTCCTCCTCACTGGAAACGTCTGTAACCAGGGTCAATACGGGGTTGTCTTTCAATTCTTCTTCCAGAGCTTTGAGTTTTTCTCCGGAACGTGCTGCCAGCACAACAGAAACTCCGGCCTGTGAAAAGACACGGGCGCATTCCAGTCCTATGCCTGATGATGCGCCCGTAATTATTGCCACTTTGCCCTGTAAAGTCTTTTTCATGGTTATTCAACAGCCATGTTACGGATCTCGCAGCCTTTATATTTTCCAGCTTTCAGTTTATCCTGGATTTCACGGAATGCATTAAGCGTATATTCAACATGTTCCAGGGAGTGCATGGCTGTGGGAATAAGCCGGTACATGATAACGTCCCGGGGTACTACCGGATATACCACTACAGAACAGAAAATCTTGTACTTTTCCCTCAGGTCAATAAGAATGTTTGTTGCTTCTACCAGTTCACCTTTCAGGAAGACAGGAGTTACACAAGCTTCTGCCGCACCAATATCAAAGCCGTTTTTTCTTAAACCGTCCTGAAGGGTTCTTGTGATCAGCCATAATTTTTCCCGTAATTCGGGTTGTGTGCGGATCATCTCCAAACGTTTCAGCAGCCCTTCCACCATGGCCATAGGCAGGCTCTTGGCGTATATCTGGGAACGTAAGTTGTACCGTAAATAATTGATGATATCGGCAGGACCGGCAACAAAACCTCCGATCCCGGCCATGGATTTGGCAAAGGCCCCAAAATAGAGGTCTACCTGATCCATCACGTTAAAGTGTTCGGAGGTCCCGCGTCCGTTTGCGCCCATCACTCCGAATCCGTGCGCATCGTCAATGAGTATACGGAAATTGTATTTCTTTTTAAGCGAAACTATCTGATCCAAAAATCCCAGTGCCCCTGTCATCCCGTAAACACCTTCTGTGATAAGCAAAATGCCGCCCCCTGTTTTTTCGGTAAGGCGCGTGGCACGTTCCAGGGCTTTGTCGCATTTTTCCAGATCGTTGTGGGGATATACGATCCTTTGTCCCATATGAAGACGCATGCCGTCCATTATGCAGGCGTGGGCCTGTGAATCATAAACCACAACATCCCGCCGGTTTAAAAGGGCATCTATAGTTGAAACCATTCCCTGGTATCCGAAGTTGAACAGGAAGGCATCTTCTTTTTTCTCGAAATCCGCCAATTCATGTTCCAGCTTTTCGTGCAGGGAAGTGTGTCCGCTCATCATACGGGCACCCATGGGATAAGCCAATCCCCATCTCTCCGCTCCCGCCGCATCGGCTTTTCTGACCTCGGGATGGTTGGCAAGTCCCAGGTAATTGTTGAATGTCCATGCCAGCATTTTTTTGCCCTGGAACATCATATAGGGTTCAATGGGACCTTCCAGCTTCGGGAACATAAAGTATCCGTGTGCTTTCCTGCGGTATTGGCCTAGCGGCCCTCCTTCGTCTTTCTTAATTCTTTCAAAAATATCCATGATTAAGCGTCTATGTTTGCGTATTTGGCATGTTGTTCAATAAACTCACGGCGGGGTGGCACTTCATCTCCCATCAACATAGAGAAAATCCGGTCAGCTTCAGCAGCATTGTCTATGGTGATCTGACGCAGTATGCGATTTTCCGGATTCATGGTGGTATCCCACAACTGGGAAGCGTCCATTTCTCCCAAACCTTTGTAACGCTGAATGGTTACAGCACTTTCTTTACCTTTTCCCAACTCTTCGACGGCAGCCCGGCGCTGTTCTTCGGTCCAGCAATACCGTTCTTCTTTTCCTCTTTTTATGAGGTACAGAGGCGGGGAAGCAATGTATACGTGACCATTTTGTATAAGAGCGGGCATATGGCGGAAAAAGAAAGTAAGCAGCAGTGTGTCAATATGGCTTCCATCCACATCGGCGTCAGTCATAATAATCACCCGGTGGTACCTGAGTTTGGTCATATTCAGGGCTTTACTATCTTCCTCGGTGCCTCTTGTCACTCCAAATGCCGTATATATGTTGCGTATCTCTTCGTTCTCGAAAACACGGTGTTCCTGTGCTTTTTCCACGTTCAGGATTTTACCCCGTAAAGGCAAAATGGCCTGGAAAGAACGGTCGCGTCCGCTTTTGGCTGTACCGCCTGCAGAATCTCCTTCTACCAGAAATATTTCACATCTTTCAGGATCTCTGTTGGAGCAATCGGCAAGTTTTCCGGGCAGACCGGCACCTGACATCACTGTTTTGCGTTGCACCAGCTCCCTGGCTTTGCGGGCAGCGTGCCGTGCCGTAGCTGCCATGATCACTTTTTCCACAATCGTTTTTGCATCCTTTGGGTTCTCTTCCAGGTAATTTTCCAAAGCAGAGCTTACAGATTGGGAAACGGCAGCCATGACTTCACTGTTGCCGAGTTTGGTTTTTGTCTGTCCTTCGAACTGGGGCTCATTTACCTTTACCGAGATAATAGCCGTCAAACCTTCCCGGAAATCGGCCGGATCAATATCGAACTTTAGTTTGCTGAGCATGCCGCTTTTATCGGCATAATTCTTTAGGGTGGAGGTCAGTCCCCTGCGGAATCCCGTCAGGTGGGTGCCTCCTTCTATGGTATTGATGTTGTTGACGTAGGAATGTATGTTTTCAGAAAATCCCGTATTGTATTGCATGGCAATTTCAATAGGGATATTGGTTTTGTTGGTTTCCAGATAAATGGGAGTTTCAGTAAGTGGATCACGCGTTTTGTCAAGAAATTTCACGAAATCAAGCAATCCGGTTTCCGAGAAAAATTCGTCTTCCCGGAATCCTTTCCTTACGGTGCTTTCTTCTTCCATGTCTTCTGTAAAGGCATCTTCTTCTGCATTTTCCCGGTGGTCTTCTATGGTAAGACGAACCCCTTTATTCAGGAACGCCAGTTCACGCAGTCTTGCAGAAAGAATATCGTAGCTGTATTCGGTACTTAAAGTAAAGATGTCTTTGTCGGGAATAAAATAGATTTCAGTTCCGGTAGCATCACTATCACCTATGATCTCTATGGGAGCCTGGGGAACACCCCGGGAAAATTCCTGTCTGAATATTTTGCCTTCCCGGTGTATAGTAGCCACCAGTTTGTAAGAAAGGGCATTTACACAGGAAAGTCCGACCCCGTGCAACCCTCCTGAAACTTTATAGGAGTCTTTTGAAAATTTACCTCCGGCATGCAATACGGTCAGTACCACTTCCAGGGCAGACCGTTTTTCTTTTTCGTGCATACCTGTTGGAATACCACGACCGTTGTCGGTAACGGTTATACTGTTGTCGGGATTGATAACTACTTTTATCTGGTCACAATAACCGGCCAGCGCCTCATCAATGGAATTGTCCACCACTTCATAAACCAGGTGATGTAATCCCCTGGACCCTATGTCCCCGATATACATGGAAGGACGTTTCCTGACAGCCTCCAGCCCTTCCAGGACCTGGATGCTCTCTGCAGAATACTGATTCTCTTTGCTCACTTTTTCATGCTTTGAATAACACGCAAAGTTATGGAAAAAGCATCAGAAAACCTAATTAAAAACGGAATGTTACACCTCCCCCGAAAGTCAACCCGGGACTGGGATAGAGATAAAAATAGGAGATGTCTTTATTCAGCAGGTTGCTCCCAAAAACATAAGCAGACAAAAACCGGTTCATAACGTATTCCAGACGCACTCCCAAATCGAAAAAGCCGGGTACGTTGACATCGGGGGAACCGTCAATCCAGTCAGGGGCAAAGCAGGTATCACGCCAATAGCCTGTTGCGCTTATTATTATGCGTTCACGCCAATTGTACCGCGCATACCCGGACACTTCCCATACCGGCTTGTGCCAGGGCGGGTTGCCTGAACTCAGTGCGTAATGGTGCCATTCTCCTGTTATGCCTGCTTCAAAGGGATCGGAACGGAACGACAGTGAACCGCCTGCCGTATACCTGGTTTCATTGGCATAATGCAGGTCGTACAGTCCCGGGTATCCCTGTGTGTGGTTTTGTGTCCCGTAGAAAAATTGGTTCTTTGTGTAACGGTAGGATCCGTATATGTTGTAATGAAAACGGTCTCCAAGAGTACCGGTCAGGCCGGCCTTCATATTCCACGGGATGGTTGCATCGTACATCTCATTGGCAAATACCCAGGGATTTTCACGCATCCTGTCCTGGTATGTATTCAGGCGGTGGTTCCCTTCCATTTTAGCATACAGGGTAAGCCAGTCATCGGCTATGGTCAGATGGGCATCAAACCAGGGGAATACTCCAAAATGATTTCCGTCCGGTCTGAGCAGGTAGCCAATCTTTACACCGGCTCCGACTTTATACCTGTCACCGTTCCATAGTATATGAGGAAATACATTCAGTACTGCACGCGAAGCGGAAACCCCGTCCACGGTCCAAAGGTTGCTGACAAAACGCGCCTGGGCTCCCAGGTTAATGGAAAAACCTTCAGCCAGGCAATGTCCTGTCAAGGCTTCAATGTCCAGGATGTTTTCCCGGATTACCGGCAAACTGTCAAAGGGATCCAAAATATTGTTTTTGGCATGTCTGTAGCCCGATTTCCAGTAATAATGCCAGGAACCGGGCGTGTTGCTAAGGGAAAAGGTCTCAATTTCAATGCCTGTATTGTAGGATTTCTGGCTGTCCAGTCCCGGCACCGACGAAAGCATATCAAAATGGGCATACGTGTTGTTAAGGTGTTCTCCCAGGGCACGAAAACGGAACGTATTGTTCTTTCCCCTGTGCTCCAGGGTAAAAGTCCCCTCTGTAGTTGTACGTGTGTCCTTATCCAGCAGTGAACGGTGACGTGCCTGAATACCGGCATACCAACCCGATCTTATTGGTGTGTGTAATAAAATATCCGCACGGGGTGTCCACGGGTAACCGGTTCCCAGGCTTATGTATCCAAAGTGTTTTACGGCAGGTTGTATGTTCTTTACGGTTGCAGAAGGCAGGGGAATGAATTCGTATAAGTTGAACAATGGTTTGTCGAATATGCTGTATTGAAAGGAGGTGTTCATGGTCAGCACGGAATCCGGAACAGATGTGTCCAGCATAGGTTTGGTCACTTCTATCAGCTGGGCATCGTAAAGACGTTCCACACGGATCACGGGGTTGATCTGCTCCTGTGCCATCATGGTCAGTGATACCGGAATTATCAATATGAATAACCATCTTTTCATTGTTGCAGGGCCTCCTCGCATTTTTGGATCCTGAGTGCTGTCAATTGTGCAATATCATCAGGTTCCGAAGGTTTGTATCCGTTTTGAACGCTTTCATAGGTGGCTTTAGCCTGGACCCATTCCCCTCTCTCGGCAAAAATATCCCCCAGAAGAATGAAAGAACGCGCGATCCAGTATTCCTGGGGCGTGTTGGTATCGGCAAAATTGTATACCATTGTTTCCGCTTTCTCAAAATCCCCGGAATCAAAAGCATCTTTACACAAAAGGTAATAAGCTTCCGCTCCGTAGGCAGTATGACTTTCACTCGAAAGAACTTCCAGTATTGGAAGTGCTTCTTCTCTTTCTCCCAGGTTCAGGTGGCTCATGGCGCTTATGTACGTGGCATCGTCGTGTACGTCTTTGCTGAAGGCGTTGTTTTTCAATACTTTACCGGATTGAACAATGGCATTCCTGAATTGTTTGTTCTTGAAGAAAGACCACATCAGGCCTTTGACAGCTTCCAGACGGTTGTTTTCCAGAAGCGCAATATCGTTCAGGCTCATGTAAGCATCCACGGCATTTGCGTATTGCTCCAGATCGTATTGGATGGATGCGTAGTTGCGGGTGGCCAACTCGGTAAAAGAGCCGGACGGTTTTTTCATGACTACCAGGTAGGCATCGGCTGCCATTTGCATTTTGCCCAGTTGAGACAGGCATTCGCCCAGGTAAAAATGGGCGGCGGGGATTTTTTCGCTTTCCGGATAATCCCTGATAAAATTGTTCAGCGCTGTGACCGCCTCGGCATGTGAATGATTCAGATACAATTGCTCGGCAGAAGAAAAGATCATCAATTCTTTTTCACCCGGGGTTTTTCCCGAATCGATCCCCAGGCTTTCCATATATTCGAAAAATCCGCGGGAATCATTGCGTGAAAGGTAAATGTTTTCTATTCCGGCAAGGGCATCTGTAATATCAGGGGAATCGGGGAACCGTCGCAGCACTTCCTTGTAGTAATCCAGGGCGGCTTCCGAATTTTGTAAATTGATCTGAATGAGTCCCAGTTCAATAAGTGCTTTCGCATGGTAGGCCCTGTGCGTGTCAAAAGACAGGATAATCCGGAAACGCTCTTCGGCTTTGGCGTATTGATTTGTCTGTATGTAAGTCCGGCCCTGTTCAAATAGGGCGGGAGAGTAATAAGCCGATGAAGGATACTCCTGCATCATCCGGTCAAGTGTCTGGATTTTTTCGGAATCGCGGTTCAGAATTCCCTGGGCCATCCCAATCTGATAGAGGGCGTAATCGGGAACTACTGTGTTGTTTTCAAGTGCTTTTTGGTATTCTTCCAGGGCTTTTTGGTGTTTGTATTGTGCAAAAGCACAATCACCCAGACGCAGGTAAGTGTCCGACATCAAAGAATTGTTAAGCGGGCCCAGTCGTATGTACCTTGCAAACCAGTTTTCGGCATTGCTATAATCTCCCTGTTTAAAATAGGCGTAAGCGATATTGTAGTGGCTGGTACGGTATTTTTCGGGATTGGAGAATGAACCGCTTTTTCGGATGAACTGTTCCCATATCTGAATGGCATTGCCAAACATATTGCTCCGGTACAAACACTCTGCTACCCAGTAAGGTTCCTGAGCTAGGGAGAAATACCGTTCGGCATCCCGGAAAGATCCGGCCTGGTAAAGTTGGATGCCTCTTAAGAAAGCCGCTTTTTTCAGATCTTCCCGGTTCTCCGGTGTGGGATTTTTTAGTGCCTGAAGCGCGTCTACGGCAGAGGCGTAGTCACGGTTTAAAAAATAATTTGCGGCAATATAGTTTTGGATTTCGTCCAGTCTGGGAGAATCCGGATAGGCGTTCCTGTACAAAGATAAAACCTGGATGTCCCGGTTTACATCAAAGGCCAGTTTTGCATAATTGAAAAACGCATCTTCCCGGATTACGGGATCAAAATTCAGGGTACTGGCACGCCTGAAGGCATCCATTGCCTGTAGTTTGTTGCGTAGTTGTATATAGGTTTCTCCCAGGTGATAAAGGGCGTTCTGTCCCAGGCTGTCAGGTCTTTCACCTACCAGGGAAAGTTGTTCTGCTGCCCGTTCGTAGTCGCCCAGCTTAAAATGCAATATGCCGGAGTAGTAACTGTCTGTAAGTGTCAGTGAACGTGCGTTTGTTAAGTAATCATCAAAAAAATTACGTGCTTCTTCCGTTCTGCCCAGGGCAAAATAGGATTCGGACAATGTTTTGGCCAGCGTAGTGCGTAATGCAGGATCGGCATCCCTGTATATGGGAACTCCCTGATGGATCACCTGTTCGTATTTACCCGTGTAGAAAAGCGCCTGTAACAGGTATACAGAAGACAGGGCTCCGTATTGAGGAATTTCGGTTAGCGGTTCCAGCAGCGGAATGGCTTCTTCAAAACGTCCTTTAGCATAATGGATGTATCCCCGGTAGTACCTGGCGGCCCAATGGTATTCCTGGCCGGGCGGATATGTTTCCGTTTCCATGAACAGGGTGACGGCTTTATCCGAGTTCCCGAGCTGCATGTTAACGTACCCTTTTTGGAACGTCAATGATGCTCGTTCTGAAACGGGGAGACGCTTCACGTTTACTTTGTCGTAAACAGCGGCAGCTTCTCCGTAACGGGTTTCATCGGAAAGCAGGTTTCCCAGCTTATAGTATATTTTGTGTTTCAGTGGTGCAGAAGGAAAACGTTCTTCCCACCGGGCAATGCGCATCTCTACCCCGGGATCTTTCAGAGCTATGTCACAAAGGATCCCGTATGTAGCTACCAGGGCTGATTGTTTGTCAGGATCACGTTGTTCCAGGTTTTCAAAGAGAAGGCTTGCACTCCAGTATTGCTCCTGTTTGTACAATTCAACGGCGGTATTAAAAATGTCATCGTAGGAACGATCATATTCCTGTCCGGAGACACCCGGTGCAAGCAGGAGTATAAAGGTAAATAACAAAAAGCGCCTGAAATGATCCATGTTGAAAAATATATGGTAACAAATATAGGGTTTTTCAAGAATCATACCGCATTTATGGACGCGGATGATGACTCAGTATGGAATGTTGCCAGAAAGCAGTGTCTAAGTGGGTATATATCTCGGTAGTCAGTATGCTGCTATGACCCAACATTTCCTGTACGACGCGCAAGTCAGCCCCGTTTTCAATCAAATGCGTGGCAAAAGAATGACGGAACGTGTGCGGGGAAATGGTTTTCTTGATCCCGGCTTTAGCAGCCAGTTCACGGACAATTATGAAAACCATATTGCGGCTTATCTGTCTGCCGTAGCGGTTCAGAAAGACATAATCATCGTCTGCAGGTCTGATCTTGAGTGAATTTCTCCAGGGATAGTATAAACGGAGTGCTTTCATGGCATGAGACCCAATGGGGACCAGGCGTTGTTTGTTCCCTTTCCCAATTACACGTATAAATCCCTGATCAGGAAACATTTGGGATAATTTTAAGCCTGTCAGTTCACTTACGCGCAATCCGCATCCATACAATACTTCAACAATCGCCTTATTGCGGTGTCCTTCGGGAAGGCTCAGATCCACGGCGTTCAATATTTTTTCAATTTCATTTAAGGCCAGTACCACAGGAAGGTGCCTGCCGGTCTTGGGAGATTCAACCGGGGAACAGGGATTGGCTGCTATGCGTTTTTCCATGGTTAAAAACCGGAAAAATGCATTTAAACCGGACAGAATGCGTGCCTGTGTCCTGGGAGAAGACCCTGAATCGGTAACCCGGGCTAAAAATAATTCTATATGTTTATCCAGGATCTCAGAAGGGTCGGGAAGTGAAATCCCGGCAGGGGAGGTATGCAAGAGGTGTTCCAGGAACATATTCACGTCGTGCAGGTAGGCATTCCTGGTGTTTTCAGAAAGCGAACGTTCAAGACGCAGGTAGATCAGGAAATCGCTGAGGGCTTCTTCCCATGATTTTCCTATTCCCGGGATGGTCTTCATCCTTTTTCCTTTTTTTTGTATGTGTCGCAATAGGAAGAAATCCCGCATGATTCGCATTTGGGGTTCCTGGCTGTACAAACGTAACGGCCGTGGAGAATCAGCCAGTGATGAGCCTTCGCCCGAAGTTCCGGGGGAAAATGGCGGTACAGGTCTTTTTCCACGGCAAACGGTGTTTTTCCTTTTGATAAGCCGAGTCTGCGGGATATCCGGAAAACATGGGTGTCAACGGCCATGACTTGTTTTTGGTATACTACCGAGGCGATCACGTTTGCCGTTTTTCTGCCGACTCCGGGCAGTTTTTGCAGATCCCCGGGATCCTCGGGAACTTTGCCGTCAAAATGAGAGATCAAAGCCCTGGCCATCCCGGTAAGATGCTTTGCTTTGTTGTTGGGATATGATATGGATTTGATATATGAGTATACCTCTTCAGGAGTAGCAGCAGCCAGATCAGATGGGGTGGGATAACGTTCCAGCAATGCAGGCGTGGTCATGTTTACACGTTTATCCGTACATTGAGCCGAGAGTATTACCGCTACCAGCAACCCGAACGGATCTGCGTATTCCAGTTCAGTAACCGGATCCGGCATGTGTGTGCGGAACCATCCTGTGATACCTTCAACCTCCTGCCTGCTTTTCATGATTCCATAAAAGTGGAAAAATCAATTTCCTGACGGTTGGCTACTTCAGTACATTTTCCTGCTTCGCATTTGAAAATCCTTCCCGGATAGCGTTGTAACAGCTGCAGGTTGTGGGTTACTACCATCATGGCAGGCTTTTGTTTATCATGGATATTCATGAACAATTGCATGATCTCCTGCTGGGTATCGCTGTCCAGGTTTCCGGTAGGTTCATCGGCCAGTATGATTTCGGGGTTGTTCAGTACGGCCCGGGCTATGGCCACCCGTTGTTGTTCCCCGCCCGATAACTGGTGTGGCATTTTATGCTTTTTATGAAGTATCCCCACGCTGTCTAACGCTTCTTCAATGCGTTGTTGAATTTCTTTTTTATTTTTCCAACCGGTAGACCTGAGAACAAATTCCAGGTTGTCGTAAGCCGAACGGTCCTGCAAAAGTTGAAAATCCTGGAATACAACGCCTATTTTTCTCCTTAAATAAGGTATTTTTTTTCTTTTCAACCTACTCAGATCGAAGCCCGCCACCTGAGCATCTCCTTTCATAACCGGAAACTCTCCGATCAATGTTTTGATCAAAGAAGTTTTCCCGGTGCCTACACGGCCAACCAGGTAGATGAAATCTCCTTTATCCAGGGTCATGTCAACGCCTGCCAGGATCAGATTCGCGTCTTTGATGATATCTACGCCGGATAGCCGGATAAGAGCCATAGTTCGGATTTTTAACAAAGATAAAAAAAGTATTTTTTTTTGGTCTTAATAAAAAAGTTTTTACATTTGCAGTGCACTAAAATACTAATACACTAACAAGATGATACAAATCAACGATTTATCGTTTAGTTATTCCAGGAACAAAGTTTTTGACAGTCTGACTTTGTCCCTGAAAAAAGGAAATGTATACGGCCTGCTGGGGCAAAACGGGGTCGGTAAAACAACATTGCTCAAGATTATGGCAGGTTTATTAAAAAGCGAACAGGCTGCCTGCCTGGTCAACGGGTTTCATCCTTACAAACGACAACCTGCTTTTCTGGAAGATATCTATTACCTGCCTGAAGAGCCGGCGTATCCTGGGGGAACGGTGGCTGAGATGGGAAAAAATAACGGTGTTTTTTATCCGGGTTTCAAAATGGAAAAATTTTATTCCCTGTTGGATCGCTTTGAAGTTAAACCGGAAAAAAGGTTTAAAGACCTCTCGGCAGGACAACAAAAGAAAGCGCACATATCTTATGCCCTGTCGCTCAATACCGGAATTCTTTTATTGGATGAGCCGAGCAACGGGCTGGACATTCCCTCCAAAGCGCTCTTCAGGAGTATAGTTGCCGGGCATATTAACGATGAACGGATCATGGTCATTTCAACCCATCAGGTACGCGACCTGGAAAACCTGATAGATCCGGTGATCATTCTTAACAATCAAAGAGTATTGCTTCATGCTGCCATTCAGGAAATAACCGAAAAGGTCTGCTTTGTGACTAAATCCGAGAGTGATCCCGATGCATTGTATTCAGAAGAAACGCCACTGGGATATGCCATGGTAAAAGCCAATAATCAGGAATTGGATACCAAAGTGAATCTGGAAGCCTTATTCAATGCGGTTCTGGCACATAAGGAATGGTTTGACGAACATTTTAAAAGAGTATGATCATGAATAATATATTTAATTTCAAGCGTTTTGCTGCTATTACAACCAAAGAGACAGGGGAATATTTCCGGAGTTACGGCGTTTCAGTTATCAGTGTACTGGGTATTTATCTGTTATTTTTTTTGCTTTTCCTACTGGAAGGCGGGTCTGTAAGTACTTTGTCACGTATTAATCTGATATCGTTGATGACAGCAATCATTATGGTCGTTGCACCTTCAAAACTGTATGGTACAGTAAATCACAGCAGGAAAGGACTGAACTATGTTTTACTCCCTGTATCTACACTGGAAAAAACATTGAGCATGTTTTTTATGACTACCGTTTTTACAACGTTCATTATGACAGCCGGTTTGCTCATTCTGGATACTGTTGTATACCTGATCATGCCGTTGCGACTGAATGAAATGCTTTTTACAACCAAAACTATGGGAATCCTGGGAATTGAAATTATCAGTTTGGTAGTCATACAATCCTGGTTCGTTCTGGGCAATATGCTGTTTAAAAACCAGAAGGTAGCAAAGACCATACTCAGTTTGCTGGGGCTCGTAATTTTTATTGGACTGCTTTTTCTGCTCACCTTTCATACAATAGGTTATGAAAAAGTGGGTCTGTTCTTTGAAGAACAATTTTCGGATATGGCACTGAATATTGACGGGAGTAAGGTCAGGATATTCGGAATTGGAGGTATGAGAGAGGTTGTGAAAGACCTGCCAATATTCAGAAAGATAATGACCATTCAATACATTTTATGGGCGGTTATAGTTCTTGGGTGTTGGACCGGTACCTACCGGCTGATTAAAACAAGAAAATACTGATTATTATGGAATTCAACGAACATAAAGCCATCTACCTGCAAATAGCCGAGTCATTATGCGAAAGGATACTGAGCGGCAAATTGAATGCAGAAGACCGAATCCCTTCTGTGCGGGAACTGGGGGCGACTTTGGGAGTAAATCCCAATACAGTGTCCCGGACTTACGATCATTTGCAGCAGAGGGAGATCATATACAACAAAAGAGGTATCGGTTATTTTGTGGCTCCGGGAGCGCGACAGGAGATACTAAAAACACTTAAAGATCGCTTTTTAAAGGAAGAACTTCCTGCCTTTTTTAAACGAATGGATATGTTGTCCATCTCATTGAATGAAATTGAAAACTATTACAACCAAGAATCCAAATGAAAATCATTGCTACACTATTTTCGATCCTAATGCTGGCCACTTCAAATCTGATGGCAGCTCCAAATACGACGACCATCAAAGGGATGGTTATTGATAAAGAAACCCGGTTTCCGCTTTCTTACGCTACAGTGGCCGTCAGGAACGGCAGCGACCAGGTAGTGGCAGCTGCTACCGCAAACGAAGACGGATCTTTTATGATCAGCAACATTCCTCACGGTTCGTACCGTCTGGTAGCGACCTTTATTGGGTACAAAGAACATGAAACACCCGTACAATTGAATACTTCGGAAATGGATGCGGGCACCATTGAAATGGAAGAGGATGTGGAAACGCTGGAAACAGCTGTAATTACTGCCAGGGTGCCTGTTATTGAACAGAAGATAGATAAAATTGTCATGAATGTGGCCGAGGCTGTTTCAACCGAAGGGAGCAACGCACTGGAAGTCTTACGCAAAGCCCCCGGTGTGACCATAGATATGGACGGGAACGTGAAACTGAACGGTCAGGCCGTGAGTATCTGGATTGACGGACGTCCTTCCTACATGAGCGGCCTGGAGCTTGAAGCTCTGCTGAGATCCACAGACGGAACTACTATAGATAAGATAGAGCTTATGGCCCATCCTTCGGCCCGATACGATGCCGAAGGCACCGGGGGAATCATCAATATTAAAATGAAGAAAAACCTCTTGAAGGGTTTCAGCGGGATGGCCAACGGTTTTTACGGCGGTATGAAACATAAGGTTTACGAACAGGAAGCAGGAGGGGGTTTGAACCTGAACCTGCGTACCGACAAAACAAACACCTTACTGAATTACGGCGGTCGTTACGAAGAAATGGGTGCTACCCTGGATTCCTGGACCGGATTGGGCGGCACTACCGGTTTTGAACAGATATCGCATTCCGATTTTCTGATCGGATCCCAGAGCCATACCATAAAACTGGCCAATGATTTTTATATAGACAAAAAGAACACGGTAGGATTTATTGTTACCACCATGTTCCGGGATCAGTCACAGGACAATTACGGGGATCAGAATTTTACAAACACCTATCTTAACGAACAGCTTGTCAACAGTATAAAAAGCGTGATAACAACAGGTTCAGACTATGACAACATCACTACCAATATCAATTATACGGGTTTGTTTGACGAACAAAAGGGACAGGAACTGACCTTTAACGGTGATTACGCTTATTACGACATAGCGTCCCGGAATTCCCAGGATAACAGCATAGTATCAGGTACTGGTATTGGAGAAATGTTCCGCCAGAACAGCCAGCAATACATTAACCTGGTTTCGGGCCGGATGGATTATCAACAGTCCTTCTGGAAAACGGGTATGCTGGAAACCGGTCTTAAGTGGGCTATGACACAAACCAATAATGATCTTAACCGGGAAGATTTCCTGAATAATATCTGGCAGCCCAATACCAATATGTCCAACCGGTTTTTATATACGGAACATATTGCAGCGGCTTATGCTTCCGTTGGCAGGATGTTAGGGAACAAATGGATGCTTAAACTGGGTTTGCGCGGCGAATTTACATATGCACTGGGAAATTGGGAAACAGCTCAAAAAGAAACCGTAAAAAATTATTTCAACGTATTTCCGACTGTTTTTGTGGGATACAACCCTTCTGCGATCTGGCGTCTGACCTTATCCTATACAAGCCGTATAGGCAGGCCGTCTTTCAACCAGTTGAATCCTTTCCGGAACTACGTGGATGCGAACTCATACGTAGAGGGAAATCCCGATCTGGATCCGCAACTATCGGATCAGCTGGCACTGAGTGTTAATTTCAGGACGCATTACAACCTGGCTTTGATCTATGCCCATACAAGGAATCTGATCATGCAAAATCCTTATTACGACCAGTTTGGCACCAAGATGTTGTTGTATGAAAATTTCGGGAATCAGAACATGGCCGGTGGTGCTTTGTCTATCAGCGAATTACCCATTACCCAATGGCTCCACTTTACGGCGAGCGGAACCTGTCTCTACATGAGTAATTCGGCGGATCCGCGCCAGGGCCAGACAGAACGTTATATCAATAACGGGATGTTGACCAATGCTTACGGTCAGTTGACATTCCTGTTGCCCAAAAATTGGAAAATTGAGATCAACGCCCTTTTTCAGGGAAAGATCCCATACGGGTATTTTATTATTGAGCCCATTTTCATGACCAGCGGCGGGATCAAGAAGAACTTCCTGGATAACAAAGCTACGTTGAGCCTCAATGTGAATGATATTTTTAATACCTTTGATAACAACCTGAAATACAATTCGGATAGTGAGGTGCAGTACGCATTGGACCAGAAAATCAATTTGCAGAAGATCAGATTAAGTTTCAGTATTCGTTTTGGACAGGGAAAAGCCGCAAGGGCCAGAAAAGTGGGCGATCTGGAAGAAGCTTCCAGGGTGGGCACTTCGGGCGGTATTTCCACGGATACTTCAGGCGGATTGAAGTGATATTATAATAATTTTATGAGCAAAAAATACAAATTGGGAATAGCCTTTGGCGGCGGAGGCGCCAGAGGCTATTATCATGCAGGTGCTTTGAAGCGTCTGTTGGAATTGGGTTACAGCCCGGACATTGTATCCGGGACCAGTGTAGGATCAATAGTGGCTGCCATGTATGCACAGGGGTTAAGTATTGAAGAAATGCTGGCAGCATTCAGGGAACTGAATCTGAAAGATTTTCTTGAGCCAAGGATTCCTAAAGAATACCTGGTTGATTCAAAGCCGGTACGAAAGATCCTGGAAGAAATACTTCAGGCAAAAACTTTTGAAGAGTTGAAAACACCTTTAAAAGTTGTGGCAACCTGTCTTGAAACGGCAAAAGAAGTCGTATTTGACAGCGGTCCTCTCATAGATGCCATACTGGCTTCCTGCAGCATTCCGGTAGTTTTTCCCCCTGTAAAAATAAATGGCAAACATTATGTTGACGGAGGAGTTATAAGGAATGTCCCCGTATTGCCCATCCGTGAAGTATGTGAAAAAGTATTTGCCCTGAATTTATTCCCCGAACCGGAGCGGGATAAGCAATACACAGGATCCATGAAATACATAGCAGAACGTTGTGTTACCCTGTTATTCAAGGCCAATGCTTCTTATGACATGAATATGGCCGATCTGGTAATTGAAGAAGAAGAAATGGCGGTATACAACGCCTATGATCTGAGGCACAAAGAAGAGATGTTTGATCTGGGATACAATGCCCGGGCACTCAGATCACTCGACAAACTTACCTAACCAACGGCAGTACGAACGGAAGAATTTATGGATAAGTTCTTCCATACGGCTGTCAGTCAGACGTCCCTGTTGGTCAAAAAGGTCTGCTGCGCCTCCAATGTACATCTCGGGTTGTGCCATAACGGGGGCATTCAGGCAAACCAGGGACTGCCTTAAATGATGGTTTGCTCCAAACCCGCCTATGGCTCCCATGGATACCGAGATCACGGCAGAGGGTTTGTTGCTCCACACATTGTATTTGTAAGGCCGGGATCCCACATCCAAGGCATTTTTCATGGCAGCAGTAGTAGAGCGGTTGTATTCCGGTGTTATGAAAATGATGCCGTCAAATTCTTTGATCTTTTTACGGAAAGCCGTCCATTCCCTGGGTGTGCTTTCTTCCAGATCCTCATTGTACAGGGGGAGATTCCCGATTTCAACAATTTCCAGGTCCATGGTGTCGGGGGCCAGGTCGATCAGTACCCGTGCCATTTTCCGGTTTAGTGATTCTTTTCTAAGACTGCCTACCAGTAAAGCGATTTGTTTTCTTTCCTTAAGTTCCATGAGATCAGGTATAAAATTATCAATCCAGACAATTACAAACTTAAATAAAATCCGGTGATTTTACGTCCGTTCAAATAAAAATCAAGACCACATACTAACTTTAAAGGCAAAAGCGGACATGGCATCAGAGCCAGCCGCACGAATAAGTTTCACGAGGT
>JBAZHT010000023.1:0-24638 GCA_041652255.1 Bacteroidales bacterium | reverse complement strand
GTTTCATAGTACTATTTTAAGGTAAGGATGCGGTACCCGTGAGGTTCCATATCCCATGTATGTTTGTTACTTATTTCATATTCCTGACGGGTGAACCAGTCCAGGTACATTCCGTCGGTCTGTGATCCGGTAAGGGTGAAAGATACCGGTTTGTCGGAAAAATTGAACAATGCCAGTACCCTGTTCCCTTCGGTTTCCCTTACAAATGCGAATATATGGGAAGGACCGTCATGAGGTACTTCCTTTAAGGCTCCTCCGTACGGAGGCACCTGCAAAGCAGAAGATCCTTTTCTGTTTGCTGCGAGGTTTTTGTAAAACTCCGTGAATTCCACGTTGTTATGCGGCTGCAGGGTGTCTTTTTCAAAAAACTCCAGGCGTTTTGTGTTGCCTTTTTCCTGGCCGGTGTATATAAGGGGAATCCCGGGTAAAACAAAGGTCAGGGCAGCCATCTGGTGCACGGCATCTCCCATACGTTCAAACTCGGTGCCGCTCCAGGAATTCTCATCGTGGTTGGAAGTAAACAAGAGCGGAATGGCATTGGTGCCAAAATCGCGATGCATGTCGTTGAGGCACTTGCGGATGCTATCTGCGGTTTTTTCGCCCCGGGCCACACTGTTCATGGTGTGATGGAGCTTCCAGGCATAATAGGCATTGAAGGCCTTCTCTGTGTTCACGGGGTTCTCCGACTCGGCAAGCATAAAAATTCCGGGACGGTGGCGGCGCAGCTCGGGAACGGCGTGGTTCCAGAAATCCACCGGGGTCAAATCGGCCATATCACAGCGAAATCCGTCAACCCCCACATCCTCGGTCCAGAAACGCATTTTCTCCACCATGGCTTCCCGCATTTCCGTGTTTTCGTAATTCAGCCGGGCTACGTCTGACCAATCGTAAAGGAATTCGGGTTCTCCATCGGGTCTGCGGATGTACCAGTCTTGCTTATCCAGCCATACAGCATCGCGTGAAGTGTGTGCGGCAACCCAGTCCAGAATGACTTTCATGCCCTGTTCATGGGCCTGATCCACAAGTTTGCGAAAATCATCCATGGTCCCGAATTCCGGATTTATGGCACCGTAATCACGAATGGAATAATAGGAACCCAGCGTACCTTTCCGACCTTCCTGTCCTATGGGATATATGGGCATAAACCATAACACGTCTACTCCAATCTCCCGTAGTTCCGGCAACAAACCTGCGAAAGCATGGAACGTTCCTTCGGGGGTAATCTGTCTTGTATTCACTTCGTAAATTACTGCATTCCGGATCCATCCGGGATGAATCTCCTGTTCTTTCTGTTGCGAACAACCTCCTGCTATAACTGTCATAAATATTATTGTTAATAGAGTATACTTCATAATTCCGGTTTTATCATTCATTCGTCAATATGGTAAATCCTTTGGGAGCGACCATGGTTTCTCCCATGTATGGTACCAGGTCATCTGTTTTCAGACCGAAAGGCAGCTCCAGGGAACGAAAATCAAAGAGATCGTCTCCTTTATTAATACATACGGCCACTACCTGATCCATATATATGCGCACATAGGCCAGAACATCGGGATTGACATACAAGGGGAAAAGGTCTCCGTAAAGAAGTGCCATGTTGTTGTTTCTCAAAGATGTAAGCCTTTTTACACGTTCTTTCAACCGGATCTGCATGGGTGTATAGCCGTCAAATACCATCATCCTCCGGTTGTCGGGATCGTTGGCGCCCGGCATACCAATCTCATCGCCGTAATAAATACAGGGAATGCCAGGCAACGTCATATTGAAGGCGTGGAGCATGGCCAGGTACTCGTATCCCGTATAGGAACCGGTACCAATATCCCGTTTCCATCCTGCCAGTTTGTGGTCTTCATCCATAGCCAGTGCCCCGCCGGCCAGTGAGATGTACCTGGCTTTGTCGTGGTTTCCGCTTATATTACCCATCAGGTTGTGGTAGCCGTATTGCATAAGGCCCGATCGCAGTTCATTCCACAAATCTACAAAAGAGCCGTCAGTATTCACCGTACTGTTTAAAAAGGTGTGATAGAGGTTGAAATCAAATTGCCCGTCCAGCATGCCTTTTTTCACATAGCTATTTATCAGGGAAGGAGAACCGTAAGTCTCCCCAATCTGAAAAACAGCTCTTTCAGGATAATTCTTAACGATTTTCCGGGTTAACGTGCGCCAGAACAATTCATCTATGTGCTTGGTAGCATCGTGACGGAATCCGTCCAGGTTGAAATTCTCCAACCAGTAAAGAGCCGAGTCTGATAACGCCGTGCAGACTTCCTGACGGGAAAAATCAAATTTGGGAATGTGTTTGTCAAACCAGGTTGTGAGTCGAAATTCGTCCCAAAGCTCAAAATTGGGCCGTCCGTCCGGCGTTACCGGGGAGGTGACCCAGTCCGGATGTTCCTGCAACGTGGGAGCTGCCTGGTGCATATGGTTAGCTACATGGTCCAGGATCACATTCATGTTGTTCCCGTGAGCCTGATCCAGCAAACGGGTAAGAATGCTATCGTTTCCAAAACGGTCATCCACTTTGGTAATGTACAACGGCCAGTATCCGTGGTATCCGCTGAAACGCGTTCTGGGATCCTCTATCAGGCCCCAGGCGTCGTAAGGGTTTTGCGTTATGGGTGAGAGCCATATAGTATTTATCCCCAAGTCTTTGAAGAACCCTTCATCAATCTTGCGAATGACTCCTTCCAGATCACCTCCGTAATAATCCACTTTGGGAAGAACTTCCGGAGAGTTGATCTTACGGTCGTTCGCCGGATCCCCGTTAAAGAAACGGTCAATAAAAACCTGGTACATGATCAGTGTATGTTTGTCTTTCCGGTCAAGCCTTTCGGGATGGATTACAGGCCTGCCTTTTTCCAGTGGAATCAGCAGGTCATTGGAAATACCGTGATCGTTAACGGCCCAGGCCCTGATCCAGGAGCGTTCCTGTAAAGCCGCAAAACCGGGTAGCATAACATTGTAAGAATCTGTAATATGAACGGTTTGCACCAAGCTGTTTTGCCAAAAAACATATAAAGTTGCAGGCGTGTTCTCTGCTTTTAACGTAAACAAAGCATCGGTGTCTGGTAAAGATGGAAATACCGCCAACCGGGGCGCTTTTTCAGAAACAGGACCTTTCTTCCTGACCGGGATATGCCCGGTTTGTCCTTCAATATGTACGTTAAGCACAGTCATAAGGGGAGTATCTTCCCGGAGAACTACCATTACGGTATCGTATCCGGAATGAGGGATAACCTTCAGATGCGGGGAATCCGTCTTTTCCACTATATCTGCCGCCGGAAAATAATCCCTGATCAGGACCAGCGTTGTATCCTGTTCCAGCGTCAAAACAGTTGCCGGTTCCAAAGCATCAAAATACGGTTTCCTGGAAACAGAGGGAGAACATCCGTATACCACGGACAATAATCCCACCAGTAATAAACATGAAAAGCTTCTCATGTTGGTTTTATTTGATCACAAAAACTACAGAAGTCATGGCATCCATCTTCACGGTAAACCCGTCGGTGCCTTCTTTTAGGTACACATTTCCCATACTGACTACCGTATTTTGAATATCGTCCTGTACAGGAAAAGAGATCTGTTGATTCCCAAGATTGTGAAATACAAGCAGTTTTTCATTACCGTAAGTACGGTACCACGCTGCAAGGGATTTGTATGCAGATGCTCCCTGGTGATTGTATACCGGGTGTTCTGTCATAGTTCCTCCGGCCAGAGCAGGATAGGTATTCCTGGCTCTGGCGAATTCTTTATAAACATTCAAAATAGATGAAGAATCGGCTTCCTGGGCCAACACTGTTCCTGCTGCCGCAGAGAGGTAGGAATCGATCTGATCCGTATAGGTAGTAGTATAGCCGTCACCCCACAACATGGGACTGCGAACATACAGATCGCCGTTCGTTTTGGTTCCTATATACCCCATTTCTTCACCGTAATATACATAAGGGGATCCCGAAGATGTCAGCAAAACGGCTGCCGCCAGTTTTGATTTTCCCACGGATCCGCCCAAATCTGAACGTGCACGGTTCTCATCGTGATTGGACAGTTTGGTGGCACGTATGTAATCGGTCCTGTATTGTTGATACAATTGTTCGTAAGAAATGATGTCCTTGGCAAAATACAAACCTGTACTTTCCTGAAGTGCCCATTGGAGCCGGTGCCAGAATGAGAATTCGAACAAAGCCGGTAATCCTTTGTAATACGGAGCCACCTGTTCATATCCCGAAAAGACTTCCCCGACCATATAAATATCTGATTGGTGTGTCTGCCTGAAGTACTGATTTACCGCATTGTAGAATTTTTTTAGGAAATCCGGGTTTTCATCTGAATACTCGTTGTGGTAAATGTGTTTTACCGCATCCAGGCGAAATCCGTCAATGCCGGCATCTATCCATATTTTGGCGTCTTCCACTATGGCCAGGAAAGCGGGAGCATCCTCCGCGGTTTCCACACTCCCGTAGTTCAGATCGGCAAACCAATTGGTCCAGAAATGAGAGTGAAACATGGTGGCTCCCGGAAGCTGCAAATCGTAAACAATGTCGGGATTGTCGTTGGTATAAAGAATGTGAGGTTCCCCGAATGTAATCTTTGAACCCGTTTTGCTTTGTGCCCCGTATTTTGTTTGGTTATTCCATTGTGTGGTACTGGTGCGAACCAGGAAGCCCCAGGAAGAGCTGTAACCGGTTGAAAGTTCGTACTGTCCGTTTCCCTTATCGTAAAACTTTTTCAGTACCCCGTCGCCAAAATACAGGTATTTGGCATTGTCCACAGAGGTGTCGGGATTTTCCGGATCTGTTACGGTCGTTTCTGTTACGATCAGTTCCGGTTGGGCCGGATCGCTCCAGTCAAGACGGAATTTCAGGATTTTATCTCCTGTTGTGGAAACCGTAAACCATTGACCGCTGTCGTATCCGGCAGAACCTTCCGTATTGATCATGGCAATGTTGCCTGCCGTAATATCGGCAGAAGGGTCATCCGAAAAAATGTAGTAATCCCGGTAAGGATTGTCCATGGATTTTATGGCTTCCTGAAACCACCAGTGTTCCCTTCCTGAATGATTGATGACATAATCCAGGTATACCTTGATGTCAAGTTTGTGGGCTTCCTGAACAAAATCCTCAAAGTCACTCATAGATCCGTATTGCGGATTTACCAGGGTATAATCTTTTACATCATACCCGTGATATGACATGGCCGGATGTATTGGTGAAAGCCATACGGCAGTGGCCCCAAGACGGTCAATATACCCGAGCTTGTCTGTAAGCCCCTTAAAATCACCCCATCCGTCTCCATCCTTGTCGGCAAATGAATAAACAAGGAGCTGATAGGTTATATCAGCTCGCTTGTTTCCATCCCACGCCCGGGGAGCGTCTGTGACCCTGACGAAAGATCCTTCGTCGGCCGGGTCAGATCCCGGAGTGGGTTCCTTCCGACAAGAAGCAAAGATCAGGAAAAGGGCGCAAAGGAAAATTGCGCTCTTTTTCATACAATTATTGCTTTGTCATTGTCAGTGAGGAAGTGTTCGCCATATCCAAAACGATATGGTACGTACCGGTTTCCTGAACTACAATATTGTTACCGTTGTGGGTCAGGGCTGTTATGTCCCCGCCCAGATTAAGGTCCCAGTTGCTGTTAAAGCGGATCTTGAATTCATTTCCTTCTGCCAAATCAACAGTAGCAGAATAAGTAAGTGTTTCCTGGTCGAAAGCCATTTCCACATCGGCTCCCCAATCGCTGCCGGCAAAGCTGCCGATCAGTCCCACCAGATTAACAGGGGTGGCTGTGGCGTGCTGGTTCGGAAGGTTTACACTCCAGAAGTAGGTGCCGTTATCCAGCATCATGTTATCCCCTGTATAAAGTGTGAATTCAAATTCGGTATCAGCAATCAGCTCTCCTGCTATCCAGTTCCCGCTTTCTACTATTTTGAACCCGAATTCCGGATCGTACATGGTAATGGCCCCTTTGTACGTACCGTCACCCGCCCCAAACAGTTTGGGATCGTCGGTTGTACTCCATGCGTGTCCGGAATAGTCTCCTGCCACCACTACCTCCGAGGCATAAGCTGTCTCCAGGTCGCCGGTTCTTTCGACGGTCATGTGGTAAGGAGTGGTGGAAAGGCTCAATGTAACGTTGTACATACCTGCCTCTGCAGCCAAAAAGTTGCCCCCATCCTGAACCAGATTCTGGGGATCACCTCCAAAGTTGATGTCCCAGCCGTTGTTCATGCGGAATTTGTATTCCGTACCGGCAGGAAATGGCAATCCTTCAGCCACCCACAGGTCAAGACCGGCGTTGTAAGTCATGGCAACATCTTCTCCCCAGCCGGTGAAACTGCCAATAACCCCTACTCTTTCAATGAGGGTGGCTGTGGCACTCATGGTAGTAAGGTCAACCTTCAAATAGTAATATCCGGGAGCGTCAACAGCCAGATTTCCGGCACCGGGATCGGTATCCAGGGCTTCAAACGATCCGCCGTAATTGGTGTGATCCCAGTCGGGAGCACTGGTTAATTTGAAGATGTCCGTAAGATTTACAAATCCTTCATAATGACCTTCGGTGTCCCCGTTCAATACCGGTGCCGTAGCGGGATTCCATCCCTGATGGCCTCCGGGCACATACAGTTTCTCGGGGAAGCTTGTGTTGATGAAGGTTATGGTATAGGGGTTCACACCTACGTTCAGAACCACTTTGTATTCTCCGGCCGTTTTGTCAAAGACCAGGTTGGTCCCGGTTCCAAAGCTTACGTTATTAATGGATTCTCCTCCTGCGGAATGGGTCCAGTCGTGGTTAACACGGATCTTGAATTCACCTTCCTGCATTTCGGTTGTAGCCGCGAATGTGTTCGTTTCCGGATCATAAACCATATCCACATCGTTGGCCCAGCCGTTGCTGGCAACAGGAGCCGCACCTATCAGACTGAGTGTTTCTATCTGTATCATATACAACGTATTGAGCTTTTTGTTCAGGATGATGTTGTACATGCCTGAAGGAACGGTGATGTCACCGCCGGTAGTTCCGGATCCTGTCAGGGCAGTATAACTGTCGCCGAATGTTGTCAACTCAATGTTGTCGATGGCAAAATCACCTTCCCATGCGGGATTGGGTGAGAATTTGAATCCTACGTTTCCTCCACCCTCAACGGAAAGGTCTACCATGCCTTCATAGTATCCTTTTTTAACCGTGGATTGTTTGATCTTTGGAGCAGAAGCGGGATCCCATCCCTGGTAAGCTCCCGGCACATAGATGTATTCGGGATAGGTGGCTATGTAAGTAGTAACGGCTATGGTAGCTGTATTGGATACCACTCCGGACTGGAAACTTTCCGAGAAAGCTTTTACCATGAAATCAAGACCGGCTTCCTGGGCTTCGGGCGCTCCGGCTCCCACAGCGGCTTCATTGAGTTCATCTACCGTGATGGAGAACTGTGTTTCGGTTAATCCGGCAGCCAGGGATACGTATTCCCCTTCGCCGTATTTCATTAAAACGTCGTAGGTAATGGGTTCGTTGTATCCCAAACGGGCCGGTTCCCAGGCCAGAAGCTGCAAAACTCCCGAGGGATCCGTAACGTCCAGAACAACAGATTCCACAAGCGGTGTCAGTTCTGCCGAAACGGCATCACCGTAAGCATATATGTCAATGGTTACGGGATCTGACTGGTAAATGTCTGATCCGTTAGTCACTGACACATAAAATGTCATGGTGAAGGTATCGTTCTGCGGCAGATCGGTGAACGCCGCGTAGATAGCTTCTTTAAATTCCGTTTTAGGGACCCTGTAGAAAAGTTCCGCAGTGGAAGCGATCTTCACAGAGGATTCCCCGTATTTTCCGTAAAAGTCATAGGTCAGACCTTCTCCCAGAAAACGCGCCGGTTTCCAGGAGAAGTTCACGTGTTCCTCCATAGTGTTGGATGTCATCAGTATGTCTGAATGTGCATACATTTCCGGGGCTACGGGAGCCGTGGAAAAGGCATCTTCACTGATCACCTCACAGGAGACGGCTGCCATGCTCAAAAGGGTTGCAGCAAATAAATATTTAAATATTTTCATAATTGCGTCTCTTTAATCGGTTACTGTTTTTCCATAACTAAAACGTAAGGGGTCCTGTTCCCGTGGAGTTTCATGATATATGTTCCTGTAGAAGGAGCATAAAGGTCTGCCCCGCCTTTTACCAGGTTCACGCCGCCTTCCACATGCTGGCTGGCTTCATTGTCGGTACCGTATTTATGGTCCCAGCTTTCGTTCATGCGGATCAAAAAGTTCAGATCGCCGCTGAAAGTGATCGTGGGAGATATCCATACATTTTCAACAGCATCGTAAGTCATGTCCAGATCGGTGCCCCAGGCACTTTCGTCAAATGCTCCTATGATACCTACCTTGCTTACATTTTCCTTGTCTATGGTCATTTTACCCCTGTTGACAGTCAGAACATATATGCTGCCTTCGGTCAGGTCTACCGACAGGTTTGAATCGGACTGTTCGGGACAATACCATGAAGGAGTCAGGAAATTGTAACCCCAGTTTTCATCTGACCAGTTCCGGGCAACGGTTACTTTGAAGTAAGAATACTGTTCGGAGCCGTCGTCCAGGTTAACAAGGATCTTATATATATTGGTACCCCCGTCGGTTTCCCAGTATTCGGGAGCGTTTTCAATATCCCAACCCTGGTAATTACCGGGCAGGTACAAGGTACGTAATGAAGCGGCAAAAGTGGTAACGTCAAAGGAGATGGCATTAGAAGTAACACTTTCCACTTTAGTGCCATACACTTTGGCTACCAGGTATGCGGTAATGTTTGCCGTTTCGTTAACACCTATTCCCAAATCGTTCGCCACCACTCCGTTGAGGTCAGATTTGCTAATAGCCAGGGAATTGGTGAAAGAAGATCCCAGAAGGGCAGTTTTGGAATTGGCCGCAGCATAGAGCGAGTATTCAATCTGAACTGACGGCCCGAAAGACGCACTGGTCCAGTTGAATGTAACGCTCTCTGTCTTGCTGTTGTCTTCGTTGACTATCACAGGTCCCTGTGAGAGCAACTTGGGTGCCTGGAAATCGCTGGCAGGATTGAGATAGGCTTTTTCTATCTCAATATCACAGGAAACGAGCACCAGCACCGAGGCGACCAACATCGTTATGTATTTAATATATTTCATAATAGTAATCATTTATGAGTGAATCATAGTATGTTAGTATCCGGGATTCTGAACCAGGTTTGGATTCGCATTCAGGTCGCTCAGAATAATTGGATATATCTTGCGGTGCTCCGGTAACGATACTTTTCCGTTCATTACCCCGCCCTTAAGGGTCCAGGGGAATTGCATAGAAGTGAAGTACCCGTAACGGATCAAATCGGTCCTCCTGTGTCCTTCCCACATCAATTCGCGGGCACGCTCGTCAAGCAGCCAGTCCAGATCGATGGTCGAAGGTGTTGTGGAGGCCACACCTGCTCTTTGGCGCAATTGACCAATGTAGTCGATCGCGGCAGGGTCGGCAACCGTGCCGCCGTTCAGGCGCGCATCGGCCTCGGCATAGATCAGATACATCTCGGCAAGGCGGAATACCGGAAAATCAATGGAAGAGAATTTATAATTGGGCTCGGCATCCGATACGGTATGGCCGTCGGAGTACAAACCGGTGAATTTCCAGCACCTCCAGCCGGTATCGGTGGTTGTGTTATCAAATTCTTTGGTGGACCCGATGTTGTAAAAGAAAGCACGTTTGTCGCTGTTATTCTTGTCGTAACCAAATCCAGTGGTAGCTCCCCATTGAACGCCGTTCAGTTTAAAACGTTGAACGTAATCGTCGGCAACGTGATACCCGTTCCAGGTCTCGGGATTCAGCATACCGCTGATCCCCAGGTTCTGGGCTATTGCCGTGTTGGCATCCGAGCTTAGCGTAGCGGAAACCAGGTGGGTAGTACCGCCCCAGCTCTGCGTATTGTCCTTATCGTATACAACTCCGACTATGAATTCCTGAGTAGCTCCGTTGGTGGAATTATCCTGCATGAACAATTCCTGGTAATTGGGATGCAACTGGTATCCCATACCTATTACGGTAGCGGCAGCATCTTTTGCTTTTTGCCACTGCGGTGTCCCGGTATAAACTTCTGCATTCAGATACATACGTGCCAGTACGGCCCATACGGATCCTTTGGAGGCACGCGGATAAGGAACATTTCCTTTATCAGGCATATCGTCACTGTTGGCCAGGTCAAGCAATTCTTCTTCCAGCCATGAATAAAGGGCTGCCCTGCCTATTTGTTTGGGCAACTCCCCTCCTATGTTTTCTTCCAGAGCGAAAGGAGGATTCCCGAACAGATCAAGCAGCAGGTAATAGTATAAAGCACGGTTGAAGCGTGCTTCGGCACGGTATTGATGCACCGTGGCTATCTCGCCGGAGTGTCCCCTGTCGTTGAGCTTTTCATCCGAGGTTTGTATCAGGTACTCGTTGACCAGGGTGATGCCTTTCATGCAGCGTGTATAAACGGCAATAATGGCTTCGTTATCTGCTGATGTCCAGCGATGGTATTGAATGGGAACTATGTAATTGTCTCCCCAGATGATTTTAAAGGAATCTGTGGAGAGTTCGTTCAAAACCATATACATACGTGTGAGCTCACTTTGTCCGGCATCGGCAACGGCAATGTCCGGGGATCCCATGTCGTTCTGACTTACAAGGGCCCAGTAACCATATAAATAGGATAAGCCGTTCAAGTAACTGGCAGGCTCTGCGTATGCGGTCTCCGAGGTAGCATCTGTCTCGTTAAGCGGCAATGTGTTCAGATCTTTGACACACGAGGTCAGCAGGAAGATAAAAGCTGACGCCACAAGAAAACTGTTTTTCATAATCTTTTTCATATCTACCTAGTATTAAAAATTAATATTAAGACGCAGGGTATAGAGTCTGGGACGGGGTATGATGTTAAAATCCACTCCGTCTGAAGACATGATCTCAGGATCCAGTCCCCGGTATTTGGTAAATGTATATACATTCTGCACCGAGGCGGCTATTCGTATACTTTTGGCGAATTTCAGATTGTCAAATGTATAACCCAGGTTTATATCGTCTATTCGGAAGAAGGATGCGTTCTCTATAAACATATCTGAATACTTCTGGTTGTTTTCAGACGGGGCTGTCCATCCTTCAACCAGGTATTCTTTACTTACATTGTTCAGGTATCCTTTGTTCCAGTCATCGCTGTAAGAAGTGGAATAGCCCATTGCCACACCGTTGATGACATAATTTCCTATGGATCCGTGCCCGTTCAGGCCCAGATCCCAGTTTTTGTAACGGAACTGCGTGTTGAATCCAAAGAAAGCATCGGGAGTAGGACTGAACCCGGTTACGTAACGGTCTGCATCTGTGATCTCACCGTCTCCGTCCCGGTCTACCAATCCGTTTTGTACCGGATTTCCATCGTTATCGTACAATTGCTGGAACATATAGAACGTGTAAGGTGAAAAACCTTCACGATGCAATGAACTGTAACCACCCGTTCCTCCCATTCCGGAGCCCGTGGTCACACCCAGGTACCCTTCAGTCTGAAGGGTGGTCAGTTTGGTGATCTTAGTGTCCTGAAGGGTCAGGTTCCCTCCAATAGACCAGTGAAAGTCTGCCGTCTGGATGGGAATAAAGTTGAGTGTAAATTCCAGTCCCTTGTTTTCCATGTTTCCGATATTGGAAATAATGCTGTTACCAAAGTTGGAACCCAGGGGGGTTGAAATGACGTTCAGCAGATCGTACGTATAGCGGTAATAAGCTTCTGCACTACCGGTAATGCGGTCGTTGGCAAATCCAAAGTCCAGACCGACGTTGTAGGTTTCCGTGGTTTCCCATTTTAAATTGGCATTGTAAGCCAAAGGAGCCAGTGTGGTGTAAAATCCGTCACCCATGAAGTACCTCATTTCAATTGCCGATGAGGACAGGTAACGGGCCAGATAGGGATAGTAATCGGATCCAATATCTTGTTGGCCGGTTCTTCCCCAGCCAACACGTAACTTCAGTCCCGAAATGGCTTTGCTGTTTTTCAGGAAATTTTCCTCTGCCACGTTCCAGGCGAATGCAGCCGAGGGGAACAAGCCCCAGCGGTTGGCTTTGCTGAAACGGGACGAAGCATCGTTACGGACCGTTACAGTGAACAGGTAGCGGGAGGCAATGGAGTAATTGATCCTGCCAAAGAAAGAAATCAGGTAATACTCCTTGGCATTGGTCGGTGACGTATAATAATGTTCTCCCGGACCGTCAGGTTCGGTGTTACGAAACTGATCCTCATCATACTGTACGTAGTTGTGTTGCCAGGAATAACCCGCCATTACATCCAGGTTGCTGTTACGAAAATCATGGTTGTAATTCAGGTAGCTTTCCAACAGTGTGTTGAGGTTGTAATTATCATAGGTAACGTACAGGTCGTTGCTTGAACGCATGGCTGAAATAGAATTTAAAGCGTTGAAGCGCTCACCGTGCGTGCTGGCGATATCGTATCCGGCATTTACATTGGCCGTCAGATCCTCCAGTCCGTGAACCTTATAGGCAAGCTGGATATTTCCTATGGACCGTAGCGTATAATTGTAATTGGTGTAATCATACAATGTGGAAAGCGGGTTTGTACTTGCCATGGTGTTGGCACTTCCGTCGCTGTTGAACCAGTTCCAGTACCCGTTGGCTTTGGAAGTGTCTATAACATCCCTATCAAACCAGAAGGTGAAATGGGTGGGTTTTGTGGGATCAAATGCCAGGGCATTTCCAATAGCGCCCGTAGGTGCCCAGTTGGTTTTCTGATAAATCCCTTTTGCATTGACATTAATGGTAAGGTGTTTGTCAAAGAATTCCGGTGAGAGGCTGATGTCCAGGTTGGCACGCTGGTTGTCGCCGACCTTTAAAGTAGCCTGGTCAAGGTTGTATCCAAGGCTCACACGGTAAGGCATGAAAGAAGTGGACCCGTAAACACTGACGTTCTGGTCAGTATTGAAGGACAACCTGTAGATTTCTTTCTGCCAGTCTGTACTGGCATCTCCCAGGAGATTCTGTATGGTCTGGTTGCTGCCGTAAGTTGTGGACATGAATGTCCGGTACTCATCGGCAGAAAGCATCTCAATACGGGAGGCATTCTGTTTTACCGAGTAACTGGAATTGTAACTTACATTGATGCCTTTTCCGGATCCTTTCTTGGTAGTGATGATTATTACACCGTTAGAAGCCCTGGACCCGTAAATGGCGGTTGCCGAGGCATCTTTCAGGATGGTATAGCTGTCAATGTCATTCGGGTTTACCGATCCCAGGGGATTCCCCATTCCGGCACCTCCGTCTCCGGTGATGGGAACTCCGTCAATAACTATCAGAGGATCGTTGGACGCGTTTAGGGATGCAGCTCCACGGATCCTTATGGTTGCCGATGAACCGGGCTGTCCGGTGGCAGGTGTAATACGCAATCCGGAGACTTTTCCCAATAACATCTGGTCCGGTGAGACAACTGCTCCGCGGTTGATATCTTCGGCTTTGATCGCGACAACGGAACCTGTCATATCGCTCTTTTTGACAGTACCGTAGCCAATGATCACGAGTTCTTCCAGCAGTTCCGAATCCTCGTGCATAACGATCCTTGTTGCATTTCTTGCAGCAACCACTATGGTTTGGTATCCCAGGTAGGATACCTCCAACATCGTTTCGGGAGAAGGTACTGTTAATGTGAAGTTTCCGTCAAGATCTGTTGTGACGCCATTAGTGGTTCCCTGTTGCAGAACCGTAGCTCCGATCACCGCCAGGTCGTTGACATCAACGACAGTCCCCCTTACTTCATACTGAGCGTAAGCGGAAGTCAGGGAGAAAAGCGAGACCGCAAGCAAAAAAGTCATCAGTCTTTTCATAAACATTTAGGTTAGTGATTAATTGTTAGGTTGATAATCTTATTCGTTGTTTGTATCTGAAGGATAGTTGTACGGGATCGTCTTTGTCGTCTACAAAGAAAACGCTCACGGCAGCTATCAGCAGACATATTCCGGAGAACACCAGTGCAAAAATGGTATGCCCTCCGTAAATGTGTTTTACCATGATCCCTCCTATAAGTCCGTTGCATATCTGGGGGATGGTTATAAAGAAATTAAATATTCCCATGTAAACGCCCATTTTATGAGCAGGCAAGGCTCCGGCCAGGATCGAGTAAGGCATGGCCAGGATTCCAGCCCAGGCAATACCGACCCCTATCATGGGAAGTATGAGCAATGCAGGATCCTTGATGATGTAAAAGGAGAGAAATCCCGCTGCTCCCAGGAAAAGACACAGGGCATGCGTACCTTTGCGTCCCATTTTTTTGGCTATCCATGGCAGTAAAAATGCAAAGACAGCGGCTACTCCGTTGTATACTCCCTGGAGGATACCCACCCAGTCACCTGCATCTGCATAGGCTTGTGAGGTATTGTCTGTAGAACCGTAAACATGTTCAGCCACTGCAGGAACCATGTACACCCACATGGAAAACAACGCAAACCAGGAAAAAAACTGAACCACGCCCAATTGTTTCATGGTTTTCGGAATCTTCAGAAAATCTTTACCAATTTGCCAAAACGGCATTTTTTGAGGGTGATTCCCGTCTTCAGGCGGGTATTCTTTTGTTTTTAGTACGGTCCACAACACACTACCCATAAGAACGGCCGCTCCTAAGTAAAAGGCGTAGGTCACGTTGTTGGCTACCAGATTCCCGCTTTCCGGTTCGGGGACATTGGATATCCCAAACCAGTTGGTCAACAGGTACGGAAGGACAGCTCCCAGAACGGCCCCGACTCCTATAAGCGATGTCTGAACGGAAAAACCCAGCGTACGCTGATCCGAAGGAAGCAGATCTGCAACCAGGGCCCTGAAAGGTTCCATGGCCACATTGATAGAGGCATCCATGATCATCAAAATACCTGCCCCAATGAACATAGGAGCTATGTAAGGCGCCAGCATAGGGGCATTGGGCATCAGGACCAGGGCTATGGATGCCATGACGGCTCCTGCCAGGAAGAAAGGCCTTCTGCGTCCCAGGCGTGTCCATGTCTGGTCACTGTAATGTCCTATGATCGGCTGTACAATCATGCCTGTCAGCGGAGCGGCTATCCAAAACAGGGAAAGGTGGTCCACGTCTGCTCCAAAAGACTGCAGGATACGGCTAACATTCGCATTCTGCAAGGCAAGTCCGAATTGAATACCCAGAAACCCAAAGGCCATGTTCCAGATATTCCAGAATGTCATTTTCGATTGCTTGGTCATAGTACGTCTCAGGTAATAAATCATATAAAATTACATCCTTTACCTAATAATATATAGGTAAAACCGACGAATTTTAATAAATATTTGATGAATTTAAGGATTATCCCGATAAAATATCAATCGGCATCTCCTTCTATCCACTTCATAAATGCCGGGATCCTGACGCGGCTAACCAAAATGGAATGCTTAAAAGGCGGTTGCAGTTCTATACGCAACCGGCTGTTGAAATGCTTTGAAATGGTGCTTATGGCTGAAATACTGGCTATGCAGTTTCGTGACAGTTTGAAAAATTCTTTGGGATCAAGCTGTTCCTCTATTGAATCCAGGCTAAAATCAGAAAAATAATGTTTCCCGTTCCGGGTCATTATATAAGTACTTTTTTCCTCTGAATAAAAATAGGCTATATCGTTTGTTTTGATAATGATGATCTGATCTCCTACTTTAACGATGAAACGTTGTTTGTATTCCTGAGACATGGTCAGTATCCTGCCCAGGCTCTCCAGGTCCTGGGGTTTTGCCATAGGCATGCGGCATTTTTCAACGGCTGTTACAAACTCTTTGTCTCCAACCGGTTTGAGCAAATAATCCACGGCGCTTTTTTTCAGGGCAGCCAATGCGTAATGCTCGTATGCAGTGATGATGATTACCGGAGGCATGTTGGAGATCCTGTTGAACAATTCAAAGCATATCCCGTCGGAAAGTTCTACATCCATGAATATCAGGTCTGCCTTGTGTGTTTCCAGCCATTGCGCGGCGTTGTCCACAGAATCAAGGACAGCGGCTATGACGGCATCGGGATAATGTACGTTCAACAACCGTTTTAGTTGCAGTTGTGCAGGAATTTCGTCTTCCAGTATCAACACTTTCATTTTCTCAATCCAATAATGGCAGTTTCACTTCAAAGGTATGCCTGTCGTTACTAATTGTTATATCTTTTTGAAATACAGACAAATATTGCCCCCTGATGTTTTTCAATCCCACCCCGGTTGAGGCAACGCGGTACGTTTTGGGCTGGATGTTGTTGCTGACAACCAGGTACCCGTTGCGGGAAGCTATATTTATCTCCAATGGTCTGTCCTTGCTAACGATGTTGTGTTTGGTGGCATTTTCCACCAAAAGTTGCAGACTACAGGGAATAATATGTTTTTGCATAGCTTCTTCCTGCACGTTGTAGGTAACTTCCAGGGAGTTGTCAAAACGTTGTGATAAAAGATCCACATACAACCGTACAAAATCCATTTCATCTTTTAACATGATGGTTTCCTCCTCCCCCACTTTTAAAAAATGACGGTACAGGGAGGCCAGTTTACGCACGTAATCACTGGCTTTGTCTGCATCTGTATGAATCAGGTAATCCAGGGAATTCAGACTGTTGAACAGGAAGTGCGGATTCAACTGCCTTTTGAGCTGCTGGTACTGGAACCTGGCTTTGTTCTTTTTCCCAATCTCCAGGTCCAGGGCTTTTTTTTGCACCCTGCCGTAATAGGCATAAATGTCCATTCCGGCTATGATGATCATATTGAAAAACAAGGCAGCCAGTGCCGTATACCAGAAAGAATAATTGAAAAAAGAATCTTCTACGGTACCCTGCAATTGCGGGGACATGACTTTCATGAGCAGGGCTGAACAAAATGCGATAACCAGTAAGCCTGAAATTTCCAGCATCGTACGTAACATGGGCTTTTCTCCGTAATCTATGTGACGTACTAACATCCATACCAGCAAAAGATCCAGCATAATCATCAACAGTGCCAAGGGATAATTACGCAGCAGACCGGTTAGTATTTCATTGAAGTTCAGATTGAAATGATTCTGAAAGAAAGGGATCGCCCCTTCAAAGGCCAGGCGAAAGGCAAGCACGAAGAAAGCCAGCAGAAGTATTTCAATAATGGTATTCCTTTTTGTACCTGCAGTCATTCCGGTTATTTTTTCTTACGGCGGACTACAAAGAATAGTGCCCACCCCAGGAATTCAGTCACCAGAGTGGTAGTAAGTACATAGGTCAGAATGGTCTTCAATCCGGGGAAAAGTTCCTGTATCCACCGGGCACCGTTGGTTCCCAGAAAAAAACCGGCAAAAGATGACAAAAGCAACAATCCTACCATTACCTCCACGGGGCCGTCGTAATAACGGATCAGGATCACCACCATGGCTATGGTAAGGCAGGTAAGTAAAAATGTATCTCCGAATGCCGTGTCGTGAAGCAAAAGACAAGTCAGCGCATGAGCCAGTGCAAAGCCATGAATGATCAGATGTGTTACCCCGGTCTTTGTCATAATGGGTAAAGTTACAAAAAAAACTTGAAGTTTTTTTAAGTATATTTGTTAGGAAATATAAATTCTACTGATTATGGACCTGACATTTCATATACATTATAAAACGCATCAGGACAGTTTCTTGTCAATATGCGGCAACATTCAGGAACTGGGTAATGACAATACAAATAAAGCCGTTCCGATGCACCCTGCTAAAGAAGGATGGTGGGAGTTGAACGTGTCCCCTGCCGGGCTTCCCAAAGTGTTGAATTACCAATATTATGTTCAGGCACCTGACGGCTCTGTTATTACTGAGCCCATCAGGCATATTCATAAAGAGCTGCCTTCCACTGAAAAAATCATCTTTCTTGACAAATGGACGGAGCCTGCCTATTCTTATGTTTTTCTGACTCATAAAGCAAAAACACTTAATAAAGAGGACATTGCCCTGGTAACACAATCCGGGGCCGTTCCGGCAGGTTGCCACATAGCCGTTTCCGGGAATACGCATGCACTGGGAATGTGGGATCCGTCTAAGGCGCTTGCTTTACAATATGCCGGAGCGGGTTTATGGGAAGCTGCTCTAACCCTGTCCCGGATCAAAGACGAAAAGATAGAGTACAAGTATATGATCAGGAACAACAAGGACCTGTCGCTTGTGGAATGGGAAGACGGAGAAAACCGGATCTTTTCTTTGCCTGTAGAATTAAGATCAGGGCGGGATCACCTGGTAATCCGGGACACACCCCTGAGAAGCCGTAGCGAAGGATTGCGTCATGCCGGTACTGCCATTCCGGTATTTTCCCTTCGCAGCAATGAAAGCTGGGGCATAGGGGATTTCGGGGATCTCAAGAAAATGGCTGATTGGGCAGCCATCACCGGACAGCGTGTGCTCCAGATTCTGCCTGTAAACGATACGACGATGTTCCATAACTGGATAGATTCCTACCCTTATGGAGGGATATCCATCATGGCTTTACATCCTTTGTATGCAGACATAAACGCCATTTTGTCTGCTACTGAAGAAACGGTTGACCTGTCTGCTTTCGAAAACGAACGAAAAAATTTGAATGAATTGCCCGAACTGGATTACGACAAAGTGTCCAAACTAAAATGGACGGTACTCAAACTTATTTTCAAGCATACGGGAAAAGAAGTCATGGACTCTGCTTCTTACAAGTCTTTCATAAAGAAAAACAAAAAATGGCTGAGGCCTTACGCCTTGTTTTGCGTGTTGCGTGATAAATTTGGGACGGCCGATTACACCATGTGGGGAAAATATGAAAAATACGATCCTGTTTTCGCTGTGGAATTTGACAATCTGGACTTGTATATTTTCGTTCAGTATTACCTGGACAAACAACTGCGTGAAGCTCATAAACACCTGAACAACAAAGGTGTAATCCTTAAAGGAGACATACCCATAGGCATTACTCCCATGAGCGTGGAAGCCTGGACAGAACCCCACATGTTCAAAATGGATTCCCAGGCGGGTGCCCCTCCGGATGAATTTTCCGTACAGGGACAAAACTGGGGATTCCCCACCTACAATTGGGAGGTTATGGAAAAAGACGGGTTTGCCTGGTGGAAGAACCGTTTTGCAAACATGGCAAGGTATTTTGATGCCTACCGTATAGATCATATCCTGGGATTCTTCCGCATATGGACCATACCCAGGGAACAGACGCAGGGACTGATGGGTTACTTTGATCCGGCCATGCCTTTCACGGCAGACGAAATGCGGCGGTGGGGACTTACTTTCGACTACGAACGGATGGTTAAGCCTTACATTACCCCGGAGATCACAGACTCGGTTTTCAACGAAAACGCCTCGGCAATTATCGAAAAATACCTCCAAAAGAGAAACGACTCACAACTGTTGGAGTTCAAGGAGCCTTTCAATACGCAAAGGAAGATCTCGGACCATTTTGAAACCCTTCCCGATACCGAAGAAAACAGTTTCATCCGCAACAGCCTGATGGACCTTGCCGCAAACGTGCTGTTCATCCCGCATCCCGGGAAAGAAGACGCCTACCACCCAAGGATCTCGGCCCAGTTCAACTATTCGTATAAAGCACTGGACGAAGACACCAAATTCGCATTCAACCGGCTCTACGACCATTTCTTTTACAAAAGACACAACGAATTCTGGTACCATCAGGCCATGAAAAAGCTGCCTCCCCTTATCTCGGCAACCGGAATGCTCTGTTGTGCCGAAGACCTGGGAATGATCCCGGATTGCGTGCCTCCTGTTATGAAGGAACTGGCCATGTTGAGCCTGGAAGTACAGCGTATGCCCAAAGACAAATACCGGGATTTCGGAGATCCGTCGTCTTATCCCTACTTGTGCGTATGTACAACCGGATCGCACGATACCAGCACCTTACGGGGATGGTGGGAAGAAGACCGCAATATTACCAACCGGTTTTTCAACACCATGATGGGCATTCATGGGGAAGCACCGGTTTATTGCGAACCATGGATCTGCAGACAAATTGTAACGGATCATCTGAAAAGTCCGGCCATGCTCTGTATACTTCCATGGCAGGACTGGATGTCGGTTTCTGCCGGTTTAAGGCGTGAAAATCCTCATGACGAGCGTATTAACATTCCGGCTATAGTACCTCATTACTGGAAGTACAGAATGCACATGACCATTGAAGATCTTTTGAAAGAAAAAGAATTCAACGACTTTATAAAAGAAATGATCACAGGAAGCGGCCGGTAGTCTTTTTCTTTATTCTATGGCAGTCCCTTTTTGCCCCGAGGCAGTTGCCCATGCACGGAACATCATGCCTGTGTTGAATTCCATGGCAATGTTCCCGTTTTTGTCCACGCAGATCACTCCGCCCCCGGAACCTTCCATTTTATCGATCTTGCCGAGGATGACCTCGCGCGCCGCCTCTTTGACCGTCATCCCCTTGTAGTCCATCAGCGCGCTGATATCAAAAGCCACGCACCTCCGGATCCATAACTCGCCGTGGCCGGTTCCCGATACTGCGACCGTAGCATTGTTGGCGTAGGTTCCCGCTCCGATGACCGGAACATCACCCACCCGGCCCCACTGCTTTCCGCTCATGCCTCCTGTAGATGTGGCAGCAGCCAGGTTCCCTTTGTTATCCAGGACCACACAACCTACGGTTCCTTTCGGATCCGGATCTTCCTGTTGCATTCTGATCCGGTGGATCTGCTCCAGACGTTCGGGAGTGGAGAAATAGGAATTATCTACCAGGGGCAGCCCCATCGACTCGGCAAAGGACGAAGCCCCTTCCCCTATGAGCAATACATGCGGAGAATCCTCCATGACATGGCGGGCAGCCAGGATCGGGTTTTTGATATCCCTTACTCCGGCAACAGCTCCGGCTTGCAGGTTGCTTCCGTCCATTACGGCAGCGTCCAGTTCGTGTATGCCGTCCGAGTTCACGACAGCGCCTTTTCCTGCATTGAAGCTTGGGCAGTCTTCCAGCCAGACGACCACCTGGGTAGCCACTTCCAGGGCTTTCTCCCCGTTTTGAAGCATTGTTGTTCCCCTTTCCAGGGCCTGTTCCAGCAGGTTCAGGTAGTTTTCACGGACTTCCTGAGCCATTGAACGGGCCGAACCGGCTCCGCCGTGTATCACAATGGCCCATTCTTCTTTGGGTTCTTTATTTTGACAGCCGGGAAAAGACAAACTCATTATTGTAAGAATTATAAGCAGGGTAATGTTTTTCATGGTTAACGGATTTAATGATTGTGAAAACAAGGTACAATTTTTTTGATTTCTAAAAAAACTGTCATATATTAGTGGTGAATTTTAAGCATTTGACATAATGAGAAAAACCATTATTTCTGCTTTATTTATCCTGTCAGTCGTTTTCAGTGCATCAGCGCAGGATAATGTTGTTCCTAACGTTATGACCAAAGGGACCAGTATGGGAAATGTGGGGATAGGTCTTCCTGTCATTAAGTCTGGATACAAGATTTCCATTCCAACAATAATTGCTTTTTATGAGATGGGTATTATTGATCTGGGAAGGCCTGGATCTGTGGGAGTGGGAGCACAGGTTGGGTTCTGGGGCCATAAAGATTTCGTGCACTATTACAATACATTGTTAGGATTACGCGGAGCTTACCATTTTACTATAATGAAGAATTGGGAAGTATATGGAGGAGCTTTGTTAGGTATAACACTTGAATCCCATTCTTCAACAACAAAACCAAAGTTCGGATGGCAGTTATTTGCCGGAACAAGATATATGTTTACTCCTTCTCTGGGAGCTTTCGTAGAACTCGGGTATGGAGCTACATATGGTTCAATAGGTGCCACTTATCGTTTTTAGTTCAAAAATCCTATTCCCGGAAAGCCGCCTGCGACAGGCGGCTTTCTTTTTATCCTGTGCAACAAAGCTTGTAGTTTTTACGTCTGATTAGCATATTGGATAATATTATTATTATTTTTGACACTCAAAACTAACTCCATCAATTACCGTTTATGAAAAAATTTTTGTTATTATCAGTTGCAGTCTTACTTTCCACAGTACTTTTCACCTCTTGTAAACCGGGAGAACAGGAACAGGTTTCACAATTTTATAAAGAAGTAATTTACAATTTTGCGGACGGAGGCAACTATTTTACAGCAGATTTAAAAAGTTGTTACGGTATTCAAGATATATCAAATCCATCAATAGGTACTATTCATGCTTCTATAGAAATAAAAGCCAATGTAGGGTGCTATCTTGAATTTAAACGTTTAATTAACGGCCTATACCTGACAGAATACGGCATATACCCTCGTGAGTATTATCATTCTTCTTTTAGTCAAGTAATAAACATGAGTGAAGGCCAGGTAACAACTCTCAACCTGGAGTTTCCTGACGTGCCTTCAACTCTGGCTAGAATTGGAGTTATACACATAGAAGTTAAAATCAACACCACTAAGACGTATTCTTTTGATATTCATCAAATCCCTTACTTGCCCAAAACCGACAGAATAGTCTGGAATTAACAGATCATGATCCAAAAAAGCCGGTTATGAACGAATACAGATTGATCAGCCGTGAAGAAGTTTCACGGCTAAAGTTGCAAAGATGTCATTCGGAAGACTGGGAAAAAATATGGGTAGACCCGGATTTCAGACCTGAAAGAGTCTGGGATACTTTTTTTTCAGGAGACATCAAACTGGGTATTTTTGAATCAAAAAAGAAACTTCCTTCAGGCATAAAGATCCAATCCGGGATCTGTAATGCCAAACTACACAACGTAACTGTAGGAGACAACACCTGCATAGAAAACATACATAGTTACATTGCCAATTATGACATAGGAAAAGGCTGTATTATTGAAAACGTAGACAAGATCTATGTTGAAGGCACCACTTCTTTCGGCAACGGTACGGACGTCTCTGTATTGAATGAGACCGGGGGTCGTGAAGTGCCCATCAATAACAAACTGACCGCTCATTTTGCCTATATAATGGCCTTGTACAGACACCGTCCCGGGCTGATCAAAAGAATGAGGAAGCTGGTAGAAGTTTATTCAAAGACAGTATCTTCCGATAGAGGGTCTATAGGGAACAACGTGACTATCAGCCACTCAGGGACATTAAAAAATGTTGCCATAGGTGATAATACTGTCATAGAGGGTACTTCTACTCTGGTAAACGGAAGTATCAACGGGAATGCACACGATCCGGTTTATATAGGATACGGAGTCAATTGCATTGATTTCATAATATCTTCCGGTTCCGTCGTGGAAAGCAATGTAAATCTGAAAAAATGCTTTATCGGCCAGGGAACCATCCTGGGAAAAGGCTATTCGGCTTCCGATTCGTTGTTTTTTAGCAATTGCCACGGAGAAAACGGTGAAGCCTGTGCCATATTCGCAGGTCCTTATACGGTAAGCCATCATAAATCCACCCTGCTGATAGCCGGTCTGTTTTCTTTTATGAATGCCGGGTCGGGATCCAACCAGTCCAATCACATGTACAAACTGGGTCCTATCCATCAGGGCATTATGGAAAGAGGGGCAAAAACCACCTCCGATTCATACATTCTGTGGCCTTCACGCATAGGTGCTTTTTCTCTGGTCATGGGAAGGCACGTCAACAATACGGACACCGGATCATTACCCTTTTCCTACCTCATTGAGCAGGACAATACCACGTACCTGATCCCGGGAGTGAATTTGAAAAGTGTGGGGACGATCCGCGATGCACAGAAATGGCCCAAACGGGACCGTAGAAAAGACCCTGTCAAACTGGACCAGATCAATTACAACCTGCTCAGTCCTTACACGATCCAGAAAATGTTGGACGGCCGGGCCATTCTGAAAGAATTGATGAGGGTTTCCGGAGAAACAACAGACATCTTTTCTTACAAAAGCACCAAGATCAAAAATACTTCTCTCTACAACGGTATCAAGTATTACGAAATAGCCATCCGTAAGTTCTTGGGCAACTCCATAATTAAAAGATTGGAAGCAAGAAATTTCCGTTCTGTAGAGGAAATACATGAACGACTGAAACCGGACACGACCATTGGGTTGGGTGAATGGCTGGATATTTCCGGGTTAATAGCACCCCGCAGCGAGATCGAAAAACTTATAAAAGGAATTGAATCAGGCGAAATATCCAGGATACGTGATATAAACGCTTCTATTGAAGAACTCCATAAGAATTACTATTATTACGAATGGACATGGGCCTATTCCAAGATCAAGGAATTCTATAACGTAGATCCGGAACAAATAACCGTAGAACAAATCCAAAGTATTGTAAGAGGATGGGAAGAAGCCGTTGTAGGATTGGATAAAATGCTTTACGAAGATGCCCGCAAAGAATTTTCCCTCAGTTCAATGACCGGATTTGGCGCCGACGGTAACATGGATGAATGCCGTATGGATTTTGAACAAGTAAGGGGGGGCTTTGAAAATAATCCCTTCGTATCAGCCGTACTGAAACATATAGAAGTTAAGACAGCTCTGGGTCGCGAGCTCATTGACCGATTGTGTCCGTTGCACACATGATTCTTTTCGTTGATTTTCAACGCTTTAGCAAAAACGTACCCCCGGGGTACGTTTTTTTTAACTGCCTGTCTTTCAGGCAAAAGAACAATGTGTGCAACGGACACTTTTTGCGGTGGCCTGGCGCTGCCACCCACCCGGGTTG
>JBAZHT010000022.1:0-25773 GCA_041652255.1 Bacteroidales bacterium | reverse complement strand
GGGCGTGCTGCCCGTTTCGGCCGTTCTTTCCAACAATGACATCATGCTAACCATCAAGCCGGGAGAGCATGGATCTACATTCGGAGGATTCCCGCTGGCCTGCAAAGTCGCCCATGCGGCACTTAAAGTGGTGGAAGACGAGAAACTTGCCGAGAAGGCCGCCTACCTGGGGCAGATCGTCCGTGATTTTTTGAAAGCCATTCCCTCCGACCGCATCCGGAGTGTCCGCGGCAAAGGCCTTTTGAATGCCATTATCATCAATCCCAAAGAAGGCAAAGAAGCCTGGGATGTATGTTTGGCCCTGGCAAAAAACGGGGTACTGGCCAAACCCACCCACCGGCATATCATTCGCCTGGCACCACCATTGGTTATTAAAGAATCCCAGTTGATACACGCTCTTGAAATAATCCGTAAAACGATCCTGAGCCTGGATGAGTAAACTGCTTATGATCCGGCCCTGCTGTTTTGGCTTCAATCCCCAGACTGCAGTCAACAACACCTACCAGGTTTCTACCGGGGAAGCTCCGTCTTTGATACAGGAAAAGGCGCTTGCCCAGTTTGACGGTTATGTGGCCCTGTTGCGCAAACATCATATAGATGTGGTAGTGGCGGAAGATACGCCCCTACCGCATACCCCGGATTCCATTTTTCCCAACAACTGGATCTCTTTTCATCCCGGTCAAATGGCCGTTTTATACCCTATGTATGCCCCCAACCGCCGGTTGGAAAGGAAAAAATCCGTTTTCCGGGTTATTCAGGAACACGCACCCCGTATCCGCTGGATTGATATGAGTCCCCGGGAACGGGAAAACCGTTTCCTGGAAGGTACCGGGAGCATGGTTTTTGACCGGGAAAAACGGCGCGCCTATGCCTGCCGTTCACCCCGGACCGATGAAGGTTTATTCCGGGAAGTCTGTGAGACCCTGGACTACCATGCCGTTTGTTTTGATGCTGCGGATAAAGGAACGCCGGTTTACCATACCAACGTATTGATGTGTATGGCCAAAGAATATGTAGTTATCTGCCTGGAGGCCGTTTGTTCAAAAGAAGAAAGGCAAATGCTGTTGGATATTTTTCAAAAAGACAACAAAAAAGTAGTGGAAATAACGCGGGATCAAATGAACAATTTTGCCGGCAATATGTTCCAGGTTTTTTCGCGGGATAATGAACCTTTTTTGATCATGTCACGCCGGGCCCTTAAGGCACTTACTCCTTCACAACGAAAAATCCTCCGTTCATTTAATGAATTCATAACCCCCTCACTAGATACCATTGAGACTCATGGGGGCGGATCTGCCCGGTGTATGATCGCCGAGATTGTTTAAACCCGTTTTTCTACGCGGTACAATTTATCGGAACGCCTCAACTTTTGCCCTACCGGTACCGAACAAACGGCACCTTGCAGAGCTTTTTGAACGGGGACGTCGTTCAACCGGATCTCCTTTACGGTATCTTCCACAACACCCGTGGTAGGTCCAATTATCACGATCTTGTCGCCCACATGCAGGGGCGCGGTTTCAATTTTTAACTCGGCAATCCCGGAACGGGAAAAATAGTTGGTAACACGGGCTATGTAGGTTTTCTTTTCAGTGGCCTGGTTGCCGTAGGCATCACTCCACTCTCCAAGCTTCATGCCCAGGTAATAACCGCCCCAGAATCCCCGGTTGAAAACGGTTCTTAATTGCATTTCAAGGTCTTTGGCCAGTTCCGGTGTATAAGTACCATCCAGCACGGCACGCACTCCCAGGGTGTATGCCCGGACGGTGGTTTTGACATATTCCGGGGAACGGGCCCTTCCTTCAATTTTCAGGACTTCTATGCCCGCCTCCAGGATCTTGTCCAGGAAGGTAATGGTGCACAAGTCTTTGGGAGACATAATGTATTGGTTATCTACCTCCAGTTCTGCCCCTGTCTCCTTGTCTTTTACCGTATAGGAACGCCTGCATATCTGGTAACACGATCCGCGGTTGGCGGATTTGTTGTACTCGTGGAGGCTCAGGTAACACTTCCCGGATACGGCCATACATAAAGCCCCGTGACAAAACAATTCCAGTTTAATGCGTTTCCCCGACGGACCGGTAATGTTTCGTTCCCTGACCCCGCGTGCAATTTCTCCTATCTGGTCCAGTGTCAGTTCCCTGGCCAGAACGATCACGTCTGCATAACGGGCATAAAAAGCCAGTGCTTCCATGTTGGAAACATTCAGCTGGGTGGAAATATGCACTTCTATGTCCAGGGACCTGGCTTCCAGGATGGCTGCCATGTCGGAAGCAATAACGGCCGTAATTCCGGCTTCTTTTGCAGCCCTGAGTAAAAGCTTCAGGTCCCGCAGGTCCTGATCATAAAATATGGTATTTACGGTCAGGTAAGTACGGATATTGTGTTTCCTGCAAAAGGCGACAATTTCCGGCAGCTCTTCGGCTGAAAAATTATGGGCGGCGTGCGCTCTCATGTTCAGCTTTCCAACGCCCAGGTACACCGATCCCGCTCCTGCCTGAGCCGCAGCAGTAAGCGAAGCCCAGTTGCCGGCAGGGGCCATGATTTCAGGCTTATATTCTTTCAAAAAATGAGATGACATGTTCTACCGTAATTTTATCCATACATTCATACGTCCCTTTCCAACAGGGTTTTGCTCCGAATATTGAACAAGGCCGGCAGTCAAGTGATCCTTGTATGGCCCGTTGCGGATCCTGCCGCCATCCGTAAAAACCGGCTTTTGGGTGGGTGGCTCCCCATATGGAAATGACCGGGATTCCCAGAGCCGAGGCAAAATGCATATTTGCCGAATCCAGGCTGATCATCACATCCAGTTCCCTTATCGCAGACAATTCCCCGGCAAATCCCTTTTTGTTTTCTCCGGCGACGATAATGCGGGAATTGTTTTTTGCCCATTCATTCAGGATCAGTAGCTCTTCACTGCCTCCTCCGAATAAATAAACAATAGTGCCCTGTCCTGAAAGGTATTCCACTATGCGGTGCATACGTTCCAAAGGCCATTGCTTTCCCAGGTGCCGTGCAAACGGAGCTACTCCCGCTTTTTTCCAGGGACCTTTTTCCAGGGGAATGGTATTGGTTTCCTTTAATGAGGGTGTGGCAAAGCCCAATCTGGCAAGGGTTTGTGCATATTTTCTGTACATGGGAACCAACGGAGGTGTTTTCTCCGGATCTTTAAGCAAACGCTTTCGGGCCTTTCTTCCCTTATGCAAAAAAACTACGGGATATCCTGAAAAAAACAGGAAAGTACGCAAAACAAACGTACGGATGACACTGTGCAGATCGGCAATATGCGTGGGTTGCAAATGCATGAACTGTCTGAGCATACCAACCAGGGGTTGTTTTTTGTCTACGGGAAACAATTTCAGATTGGGAACCCCTTCGAATAACGGGGCAAGCAATCCGGGACCCGCCAGGGTAAATTGCACATACGGGTTATCCCGTGCACAGGCTTTCAACACGACAGAGGCAATGGCAACATCTCCAAGTGCCGAAAAACGAAAACACAATACATGCGGCGTTTTATTTCCCTTTTGCATACAAAACGGGATTAAGGAAAGGATCGTTGTACATTTTCATCTGTTTGTACAATTTCATGTATTTCCTTCCTGCTTTAAGGTCTGAGAGCAACTGATCAATGGCCAGCGAGAGATCTTTGCGCTGTATGGTGAGAATTTCCCATTTTTCTCTGCAGGACAGGGCCTTGGGAGAATTTTTTCTCTCTGCTTCAAGCTGCATATGGTAGATCTTCAGGGCCAAAATGGACAACCGGTCTATTGCCCACGCAGGTGTTTCGGTATTTAGAAGGGCTCCAGGCAACGGGGGGACTCCTGAAAACTCTCGGTAAAAGAAATCGTCCAGTTGTTCCACCAGATCCGTTCGTTTCTGGTTGGAAGCATCTATACGGCGTTTCAACCGCAAAGCTTCGGCCGGATCAATTGCCGGATCGCGGATCAAATCTTCCAGATGCCATTGCACCGTGTCAATCCAGTTTTTTCTATACAACAAGCCATCCGGTGAAGGATCGGGCCATGGGTTTTTACACAACGCATCCACGTTGTTTTCTTTGTGATAATCCCTTATGACATTGTCAAAGAGCCGGTTGCAGTGATCGCTGAATGAAGAAGTGTTCATGGTTACCTGTTTCTGTTCATCAGGCTTTGAATGTATTCCGTCAATAATTCCGTTCTGCCTTTATGCGGGTTGATTGTGCTTAGGATTTTCAGGGCGTCTTCCATATAATGGCTTATGCGCTCTTCCGCCGCCTGTTTCATTCCCAGTTTATTGTAAATTTCCAGTATCCCGGCTATTCTTTCCGGTTGTTCATTATTATCAAGCAACCGGGTCAGTTCGGTAAGATACTGTCCCGAGGCATGATGCAACGCATACGTCAGGAGCCATGTTTTTTTGTTGTTGGCAATATCGGTCCCCGTGGATTTCCCAAATACGTTGGAATCTCCGTATACGTCCAGATAATCATCCTGTATCTGGAAGGCGATCCCCAGTGAAATACCTGCTTCATAAAGGTTTTCCACGGTTTTTTCCGGGACCCTTGCACACAATCCTCCCAACTGGAAAGAACAGGCAAGCAGAGCCCCTGTCTTTTTGGAGATCATGTCAATATATTCTTCTTCAGTGATATAAGTTTGGGATTCATATTCCATATCCAGTTGCTGTCCTTCGCAAACATCTTCTGCCGCTTTGTGGAATACCTTCAGCACAGAAGACAGAACATCTTTATGGGACCGGCTGATGTATTTATAAGCCAGCATACACAAAGCATCTCCTGACAAAATGGCTGTATTAAGATCCCATTTCTTATGAACTGTCATGCGGTTCCTCCTCATAACCGAATGGTCCATAACATCGTCATGTACCAATGTGAAATTATGGTATACTTCAAGACCGAGGGCCGGATAGAGGACCTCTGAAGGTAAATTGTCCGAAAAAACATTGTACGTCATAAGACACAGAACGGGACGCAGTCTTTTTCCTCCGGAAGAGAGGGCATATTCAACAGGCAAATGCAACCTGCTGTGTTCATAAGACTCTATCAGACTATGAATTCCCTGGTTTACAAAGCCTTGTATTTCGTTTACTGTAAACATATTACAAAGGTAGTCTTTTTTCAGCATTTTCGTACCTTTAAGCCCTTAAACCCGGGTCTGATGGAACAACAAGTCTTTCAAAACGCGACTGTCATAAAACAGACCGGATCCCTGTACCGGCTTACTTTTCTGCCTCAATGGGATCCGTTTACGGCCGTATTGAGCGGAAAGCTCAGGCTTAAGGGCGACAAGCTTACCAATCCGGTTGCCGTGGGAGATAAGGTGAACGGATACCGACAGCCGGCAGGCAACGGCAAAGAAAACCATGCGGTCATTTCAGAAATCCTGCCCAGAAAAAATTACCTGATCCGTAAATCCGTAAACCTGTCCCGGCAGGCACATATTATTGCCGCCAATATTGATTGGGCCTACATCCTGCTGAGTGCTACCGAACCGGAAACACCGTTTCAGTTTATTGACCGTTTTTTGGTGACCTGTCAGGCTTACCGTGTCCCGGTCACCCTTATTATCAACAAAACAGACGAATTGCAATGGGCACGTGATTATGCCCCGCAAGCTGCACATATTAGGGACCTTTATCAAAAAGCCGGGTACACGGTCATGGAAGTTTCAGCCAAAACAGGAGAAGGGACCGATAAGCTTACCCACCAACTAAAAGATAAAATTTCACTTTTTTCGGGAATATCGGGCGTTGGAAAATCTTCTCTTGCCAACAAGCTGGATACTTCCCTGCATCTTAAAACAGCCCCAATATCACAAGCTCATCTTACCGGAAAACATACTACCACATTTTACGAAATGCACCCCTTGCAGAGCGGCGGGTATATTATTGACAGTCCCGGAATAAGAGGGTTCGGCCTTTTGGAAATAACCAAAGAGGAATTGTCTCATTATTTTCCGGAGATCTTTGCCGTTTCGGCCAATTGTCGTTTTAATGGATGTTTGCATGCAGAAGAGCCGGATTGTGCGGTACGGGATGCGGTTAAACAAGGTCTGATTCCTGCAGAGCGCTACGAAAGTTACCTGAAAATGCTGGAAGATCCCGATGGAGGAAAATACCGGACCTGATATCCCCTATGAAAATAAAAAGCATTAACCGGCAAATACTGGACCTGGCCCTGCCCAGCATTTTGGCAGGGATCACCATTCCCCTGGTAGGGATGGCAGATACAGCCATAGCCGGACGTTTGGGTTCTGCCACTGCCATTGGCGGTATAGCCATAGGGTCCACTTTGTTTGATTTGTTGTATTGGAATTTCGGCTTTTTGCGGATCGGTACCGCCGGTATTACAGCCCAGGCTTACGGAAAAGGAGACAGTCATGAAATCGTTCGTACAGGGTTACAAGGTCTTGCCGTTGCTTTAGGTTTTTCGTTGCTTTTGATCCTGATACAGTGGCCTTTTGCACGGATGATCCTGTGGCTGTCACCATCTTCTCCGCAGGTGGAAATGCTGGCCCGTGAATATTTTTTCATACGGATCTGGGCAGCTCCGGCTGTACTTATGCTCTTTGTTCTAAGGGGGTGGTTCATTGGCGTTCAAAATACGTTTGCATCCATGATCATGGATGTGATCATCAACGGGTCCAATATTGGACTGAGCATTTACCTGGCACTGTCTTGCAACATGGGCCTGAGGGGAGTCGCATTGGGAACCCTTTTTTCTCAATATATCGGAATCGTCTGTGCTGTTGTGCTTCTTGTTTTGTATTACAGGAAACTGGCCCCGTTTGTAAAATGGAAATCTATCTGGAGAAAAAACGGCTGGAAGCGGTATTTTACCCTTAGCGGAAATCTTTTTGTGAGATCAATTTGTATGTTGCTGGTATATACCGGTTTTACTTTTTTGGCGGCCAAGTATGGAGATACGCTTCTGGCAGTGGCAACCATCATGATGAAATTGTTGCTCCTGTTTGCCTATTTTGTGGACGGGTTTGCCTATGCCGGTGAAGCGTTGACCGGCAAGTTCATTGGCGCGCGGGACAAATTATCCCTGGTACGTTCGGTGAAAATACTTTTTATTTGGACAGCTGCCGTCGGCATCGTTTCTACTGTCTTTTATATAGTTGGAGATCAGTGGCTTCTAAGACTTATGACGTCTACCCCGGGAGTCATCAATGCCGCTCAGCCTTTCCTGCCCTGGCTGTACAGCATGCCATTGCTATCAAGTCTGACATTCATGTGGGACGGGATCTTTATAGGAGCAACGGCCAGCAAGGCATTGCGCAATACCATGATCATTTCCGTATTGGCATTTTATGCAAGTTACATTCTACTGGAACCCGGTCTGGGGATACAGGCACTATGGATAGGATATGCCGCACACCTGGTCGCACGTTCTCTTGTTCAGACCGTGTTGGCGCGAAAACATGTTTTCAAAATAATCTGACTCCCCTTATTTTTTCTCGGGTGTTCTTATATCAGGACTGCCTCCTGATGCGGGAGACGGCGGAGGTATGGGAACGGCTTTTTTATCCTCTTTTTTGGACAACTCGGGAGAAATGATCTGCCCGCTTATACGTACGGTAGGTTCTATGGATAGCTGATCCGAATGAAGTTCGCCGGTAAAAATGCATTTGTCTCGTAATGAAGCCAGTTCTGAAACTCTTAATATCCCGTCAAAACTGCCGCTGATATCCACACATTTGCATTCGGCCTCCCCGGTACATTTACCGGTTTCGCCAATTACCAGTTTTCCTTCGGTTTTAATCTGTCCTTCCAAATAACCGTCAATACGGATGTCGTGCTGGGTTGTAATACTGCCTTCAATTTTGGTATTGCCGCATATGCGGGTGACGTTGTTCAGTTGAGTTGAACCGTTTTCTTTATCCAGTGCCATAATCGTTTTTTTATTCGACAACAAATATAACATATTATTTATTGTGTCCCACTACTGACAATGCTTTATACAATTGAACATCATCCCGGTTCATGCTTCTGAACCTTCCTTCCTGAAGGTAGTACCGGCAGGCTATTTCTTCTTCCAGCAAAGGTTGGATCTCCTGGCGGTAATGGTGCAGGTCGCGGGCCTTATCCGCGGACAGGGCACTTTTTAATGCACTTATTTCTTTATCAATCAATTCGCTATATCCCTCAGATTTTGCAGTTTTGGAAAATGTTTCCAAAAGGATCTCCGTAGCACTGCGATCGTCAAATTCCTTTGCGGCCGTCACTTCTACAAAGTCATTGTAATCTTCATCGGATAAATAAAAAGCTTCTGCCGGGGGAATGGCATCGTGCCGGGTATAATAAAGCAATGAATATTCATGCAGGTAGTCCCTGGCTACCAGCTCCATGGCTATCCGGCTGTAGAAGGGTAAAGAAACCGTATGATCGGGAACAATGCCTCCTTCTTCATTCAGACCGGGTGTTCCGTCTCCGTTCCTGTGTTCGTAATCCAACGATTGCACACACCTACCGCTGGGAATGTAATATTTTGCCGTGGTAATTTTCAGGTTGGCGTTGTAACTCAGTGGTCTTATGGTCTGTACCAATCCTTTCCCAAAGGTTTTTTCTCCCACGATCACACCTCTTTTCAGGTCCTGAACGGCTCCTGCCACTATTTCGGAGGAAGATGCCGAATGGTTGTTTACCAAAACTGCCAGGGGCGTTTCCGTATCCAAAGGTTCTTCTTTTGTATAATGTTCCACATCAAACCGTTCAATCCTGCCTTTGGCAGATACCACCATAGTATTTCGGGGCAGGAAAACGGAAAGCAGTTTTACAGCTTCATCCATAAGACCGCCTCCGTTCCCTCTCAGATCCAGGACAATACCCTTAACGGGATGGTCCTCCTTCATCTTCCTGAGGGCTTTTCTTACGTCTGCGGCCCCGCCCTGGGTAAATCCGGTCATCCGTATATAGGCGATGCTATCCCGCATCATACAGGCAAGACCGACATCGGAAATATGGACTTTTTCGCGAGTTACCTTTATAGACAACGTGTCTCCGCCTTTGAGTTTTTTCACCAGAAACTCTACTTCGGTCCCGGGAGTCCCCTTCATAAGAGAACTGCATGTATCGGCACTCAGGTCTGCTACCGGACTGCCGTCTATGGCAAGAATAACGTCACCGGCAATCAGACCTGCTTTTACCGCAGGAGATCCGGCATACGGTTCGGATACCAACACGCCCTCACCGGGTCGTTTTTTGATCAATGCGCCTACGCCCCCGTAGCTTCCCGTGGTCATGATCTCAATGGATTCGTTTTCTTCTTCCGGAATGAATTCCGTGTAAGGATCCATAGTGGAGAGCATGGCCCGGATCCCTGTGTAAACCAGATCGTCCAACGCTACAGAGTCTACATAATAGAGCGATATTTCCCGCAACAGGGAATGAAAAATATCCAGGCTTTTGGAAGTGTTGAAATCGGCACTTTGGGCATTGGCCATCAGGGGCAAAATGAGTGCAAGAAGTATCGCTTTAAGCTTCATTGTTATAAATTATATATTTGACAAAATTACTACAATTCTTCTATCTTTGGGTATGGAATTGATTTTCGCCACCGGTAACGTACATAAATGTGAAGAAGCCCGAACCATACTCGGACCTTTGGTTTCAATAATTATGCCGTCATCACTCGGGTTTTCCGGAGAGATCCCGGAAACAGGCGCGACATTAAAAGAAAATGCCTTGCAAAAAGCGGCATTTATCCGGGAAAAATTCGGAATGCCCTGCTTTGCCGACGACACCGGGTTGGAAGTGGACGCTCTCAACGGGGCACCGGGGGTATACTCGGCTCGTTATGCCGGAGAAGCCTGTTCCCCTTCGGAGAACGTTAAAAAACTATTGCACCAATTGCAAAAGCAAGCGGTCAGGACGGCCCGTTTCCGTTGTGTCATTGCACTCATAAACGAAGGAAGAACGGAATTTTTTGAAGGGGTGGTTGAAGGAAAGATTATCCACACACCAAAAGGTACGGGAGGGTTCGGATACGACCCCGTATTTGTCCCGGAAGGGTATAACAAAACGTTCGCCGAATTAACGGCGACGGAGAAAAACCATATTTCGCACAGAAAACGCGCGCTCGAAAAAATGGCCCGGCAATTCAGATGATCACACCATTGACTCTTATTGTGCTCAACACCAGGGCGTACAGGGAAACAAGCCTGCTGGTGAATGCCTACACCGATATTTGGGGACGGGCCGATTTTGTGGTCAAAGGCATACGAACACCACGTCACAGGGCGGCAGCTTCCCTTTTTCATCCCCTGAGCATACTGGAGGCACAAACGTACTACAGAACGGGCAGGGAGTTGCATTCATTGAAAGAATTTCAGAAAAAATACCTTTTGGAAGGACTCTGCAGTGATGTGCGCAAAAGCAGCATAAGCCTGTTCATAGGGGAATTCTTATACAAAACGGTCAGGGAATCGGAGAAAAATCCGGCCTTGTTCCGGTTTATGGAAGAAACCGTTCTGAACCTGGACAGAGCCGGTGAGGACCTGGCGGATATCCACCTGTATTTTGCAACACGTTTAGGCAGGTACCTGGGCTACGAACCCGCCCTGGAAACATATTCCCCGGAAAGGCCTTTTTTTCACATGAAAGATGCCTGCTTCCGGGAAAGTCCGGACACTTCGTTCGCGGCTTTTGACATAGAGGATTCTGCCCTGATGCAGAAGATCCTGTCTCGTACTTCGCGGGAAAAGGTACCGTTGTTTTGCTCCGGTACGCGCCGGAATCATTTCCTGAACAGCCTGATAGCCTATTACGGCTACCACATGGGGAAAAGCCCCGAGATTAAGTCCCTGGAGGTATTGCATCAGGTTTTTCTTTAGTATCTTTGTCAGCGCATGTCACTGATCAATACCGTCTATAAGCTCTATAACAAAAGACTCCTGACAGAACTGGATTATTCTTCCCAGGATCCGTTTCCCTTCCAGGAGGCTACGTTTCGTTACCTTACAGAACACGCCGTGAATACGGTATTCGGGAAAGATCACAAACTGGCTGAGATCAAAAATATTGAAACATTTCAGCAGCGCATCCCCCTTTACTCATACAACCGGATAGAACCTTATATTCAGCGCTGCCTGAAAGGAGAGGAGAATGTCCTGTGGGATAAACCCGTACAATGGTTTGCATTATCCAGCGGAACGTCTTCCGCAAAATCCAAGTTTATTCCCATGAACAGGGAAAACCTGCAGTTTTGCCATTACAAAGGCATGCTTACCATTCTTTCTTCATACGTCAGAACGTTCCCTAAATCACGACTTTTTCTGGGCAGATCTCTTACTTTGGGGGGAAACCGGCATATTGACAAAAGTATAAACACCTCCTGTTGCTACGGAGACCTCTCGGCTTTTCTGCTGATTAACACGCCGCTTTTAGCTCGTATGTTTACCACCCCCACCAAGAAGATCGGATTGATCCCGGATTTTGAATACAAAATTGAACTGGTAAGCAAGCTTATTGCACATCAAAACCTGGTCAGCTTTTCCGGAGTACCTTCATGGAATCTGATTTTAATGCGCAAAGTGCTGGAAATCACAGGGAAAGAAAACTTGAGTGAACTCTGGCCCAATATGGAACTTTTCATGCACGGCGGAATAAGTTTTGAGCCGTACCGGGTTCATTACAAAACGTTGTTCCCCGCTCCGAATATGCATTACCTGGAAACGTACAACGCCTCCGAAGGCTTTTTTGCTTTCCAGACAGATTTGAACGATCCCGGGCTGCAATTGCTTCCCAATGTGAGTGTGTTTTACGAATTCATCCCCCTGGATAAACTGGAAGCTGCACAAAACGGATCGTACACCCGGTTTCTTACGATGGACAACGTGGAAAAAGACAAACCTTACGCAATGGTTATTTCCACCAATTCGGGTTTGTGGCGCTACCTGATAGGAGACACCGTCCGTTTTACCGGTTTATACCCCCACAAGATCCGGATTACAGGCCGTACAAAACTGTTTATCAATGCGTTCGGTGAAGAATTAATGATAGAGAATGCAGAGCGTGCATTGGTACATACCTGTGAAGTCACGGGAGCCAGCGTCCACGAATATACGGTAGCTCCGGTATTTATGGATACTCAACAAAAAGGCACCCATCAATGGCTGATAGAATTTGAATCCATTCCGGCGGATCTGGAGGCATTTACCCGGATCCTGGACAGATCCCTGATGGATCAAAATTCCGATTATGAAGCCAAACGCCTGGATACCGGAACCATGGACATGCCGCGGGTAAATGTCATGAAAAAGGGTAGCTTTTACCGGTGGATGGCACTTAATGACAAGCTGGGCGGCCAGAACAAAGTCCCCCGGCTTTGGAGTACCCGCCAATACGCGGAAGATTTATTAAAGATCAATGAAGGATTGTGATATCATTGAAATGTTTCGTTTCCAGGCAAAGCACACCGGTGTGTATGCCCGTTACCTGGAGCTGCTTGGTATAGATCCCCTACAGGTACATTCAACTGCTGACATTCCGTTCCTTCCCATCCGTTTTTTTAAAACCCACGACGTATACAACGGTACGCAGCCTGCCCGGGAAGTTTTTACCAGTTCTGCAACTACCGGCATGATCCCTTCCCGTCACCCGGTAGACAGTCTGGAACGGTACGCGAAAAATGTACTGGAGATCTTCCGTTATTTTTACGGAGATCCTTCACAATATACCATCCTGGCACTGCTCCCTTCCTACCTGGAAAGAAAAGGCTCTTCCCTGGTATATATGATGCAGGTTCTCATGGAACATGCCAATGCGTCAAAAGACGGTTTTTATCTCTACAACCGGCAGTCCCTGTATGAACGCCTTCTTAGCCTGGCAGACGAAAACAAACCCGTCTGGCTTCTGGGTGTCAGTTTTGCACTGCTGGATTTTGCCAAAGAATTTACCGTCAACCATCCCGGCCTGATTGTAGTGGAAACGGGAGGCATGAAAGGAAGGGGAACCGAGTTAACCCGACAGACACTGCATGGGCGCTTAAAGGAAGGGTTTCCCCTGAGTCCCGTGCACAGCGAATATGGAATGGCCGAGTTGTTTTCCCAGGCATATTCCTGCGGTGAAGATCATTTTTTTCTTTGTCCTCCGGGTATGCAGGTCAGGATCCGGAACCTGCAGGATCCTTTCATGGAAGAATCAGACGGTCGGCGCGGCGGCATCAACATCATTGATCTGGCGAACCGGCATTCCTGCTCTTTTATAGAAACGGAAGACCTGGGGTTCCGCCTCGCCGACGGACGCTTCCAGGTCCTGGGAAGGATCCCCGACGCCGAACGCCGGGGATGCAATATGCTTATTGATACTTACTGAACAAGTCTTCTATCAGGGCAGTATAGTCATCTGCCAGTTCCTGATCCTTGTTTACTTTAAGAATATCATTCACATGCACAAAGGTGCTGATGGCCGATTCGGCATCCGTTGAGGACAGGAACCCTCCTTTGAACGGACTCAGGAAGTACTCTATGGCCAAATAGGTTTCATCCAGGAATGGGACCGCAAGAGCCCTGGCTTTATCCGGTTTTTCCAGGAAATAATACAACTCTATGGCCTCCATTACCCCGACTTCGTTCAGGGATGGCTGCACAACATAATTCAACGGATACTGTTTCATAACCTCTATCCCTTTATCAAGCAAAGCTTCCGCCTTTTCCGGCTTCCCTTCCAGGATCAAAGCTTTGGCTACCTGTGTATACATCTGCCTTACGGCCTGCTGCACCAGGTATAAGTAAGTAACGTGGTAATCCAGCAATACATCCGGCTGGTCCATCCTTCCCCAACGGTATACGTCCATAAGTAACGTGTAGAGTTTGTCGGTATCCATATAAGGCACATCCCCGCTTAATGTATCCACTTTAAAAGGCATCAGTTTATAGGCCATCCCGTCAAAACGCAAATAATCCCTTATCCCTATGTTCAGGTCCCCCCCCCTGGAAACCATGTATATAGGTCTGTCCCATTGGTAGTTGGCCAGCAGGTCCAGGAACATCATTTCCACTTTCATAAGTGTATGTTTGTTTTCGGGAATATCCAGATCCATATATTCGGGAATCAGATGTGCGTCTCTGGGCGCAACGATACCGTTGGCCAGGACATTCTCTTTATTGACCGGAATACGCAATTTACGCGCCGGCAGGTAATTGATCATCGTGCCGTCTGCCAATTGAATTTTCGCCTTGGGATTGCCCATTACGCTAACGGCCTGTTTGGCAGAAACCCGGTCGGTAACGCGCTCGTACACCGGCAAGATCTCGTTGGTCCCGTACAGATACGATTCACGTGGAATGGAAAATACCAGCGGGGCCGATTTGTAGGTCCTCCATTGCATTTGATCAATATACCAGTCGGTTCCCAACAAAGAGGTGTTCAGCACCCTTACATCTGTGCGGATCCCTTCCACCTCCTGCGCATACCACAACGGGAAAGTATCGTTATCCCCGTGGGTCACGATGATGGCATTCTGATCTTCATCACAGGTATTCAAAAAATTGTAGGCAAAATCACGGGCCGTATAACGGCCGCTGCGGTCGTGATCGTCCCAGTTCTGCGCCAGCATCTGGAAAGGAACGAACAGGCACAGTGCTGAAGCCAGCCCTCCGGCAATGGTCTGAGGCAGTTTTTTCCGTAAAACATGGAACAACGCCATTACACCCAGACCGACCCATATTGAAAATGCGTAAAAAGACCCGGCGTAAGCATAATCGCGTTCACGGGGCTGGTATGGTGGCTGGTTCAGGTATACGACAACGGCCAGTCCTGTCAGAAAAAACAACAAGAAGGTGATCCAGGCATTCCGTTTGTCTTTGGATACCTGGTATACCAAACCCATTATGCCCAGTAACAAAGGCAATAAGTAATAATGGTTTTTCCCTTTGTTGTTCTTAAGCATATCCGGAGCCATATTCTGATCCCCCAGACGCGCCTTGTCCAGGAACCCGATGCCGCTCTCCCAGTTACCCCGTACGGGGTCTCCCGGAATGGTTCCCTGTATATCGTTCTGACGACCGGCGAAATTCCACATGAAATAGCGCCAATACATGTAATTTACCTGGTAATCAAAGAAAAAGAGCAGGTTGTCCCCGAAGGAAGGCATGTTTTTCCCGTCCGAGTTGAGTTTTCCGCTGCCCGAGTTGTACGAGTCGTAAAACGAGGCATGCGTTTCCCGTTTGCTCCACATACGGGGAAAGAACATTTTATCCGAGTCTTTGTATACAGGCACTTCCGGACCTTTTACCCGTGCATAGCGGCCATCCAGTTTTACCGTTTGTTTTGTGGCTTTCCACGTATCGTAAGGAGAGTTATAAATCCCATCATATACCAGAGGCGAAGATCCGTACTGCTCCCGTGCCAGGTAACGTCCCAGGGCAAAAGGATTGTCCGGCTGGTTTTCGTTAGTGGGTGTGTTGGCGCTTGAACGGATCACCACCATGGCAAAAGACGAATACCCTATGATGATCACTGCCAGACAAAGCAGTATGGTGTTCCATAGCACTTTGCCTTTTTTATGCGTGGCCAGTACTCCCCAGAATACAGCAGCCGTCAGCAACAGCACAAAAAACAACATCCCGGTATTGAAAGGCAACCCGAAGACATTGACAAACAACATGTCAAACCACCCGGACACCTTGGGAAGCCAGGGGATGACCCCGTAAAGTATAAGCACAATGATCACGACGGAAACAAGGAGCGTTTTAATGGCCCCTTTCCAGGTAAATGGGTACTTTTTGTAAAAATAGATAAAGACCAAAGCCGGGATGGTTAGCAGGTTCAGCAGGTGAACTCCAATGGAAAGTCCCATCAAATAAGCGATCAGCACTATCCACCGGTTAGCGTGGGGTCGGTCGGCGTTTTCTTCCCATTTAAGCATGGCCCAGAAAACAGCAGCCGTAAAAAGGGAAGACATTCCGTATACCTCGGCTTCAACGGCTGAAAACCAGGCTGTATCGGAAAAAGAATAAACCAGCGATCCTACAGCGGCAGCCCCCCATATTGCAACAGCGCTCCCTGTTTTCAAAGGAATCCCCTGTACTTCCAGCAACCTTCTTCCAAGGTGGGAGATGGTCCAGAACAGGAACAGTACGCAGAAAGCAGAGGCCAACGCACTCATGGCATTGATCAGCATGGCAGCCTGCTGGTCGCTCCCGAACATGGAAAACAACCGGCCAAACAACTGGTACGTGGGGTTTCCGGGGGGGTGCCCTACTTCCAGTTTATAGGAAGAAGCTATAAATTCACCGCAATCCCAGAAACTGGCTGTCGGTTCTATGGTCGCCAGATATACGGCGGCTGATAGGGCAAAGACCACCCATCCAATCAGGAGGTCAGTTCTTTTGAATGTCCTTGTTTCCATACCACAAATGTATGGTATTTTTTTTACCTTTACCGTTGATTTTGCCTGAAAATTATGGATTACATTGTATTGGGACTCGTTGTTTGTTTTTGTTTTATCCTCATTTATACACGAACACCCCTTGCATTGTTGTTGACGGGGTGTTTCCGGTACAATATTTCCACGGAAAACGAAGAACAGGGAAACATCCGTTTTTCCCGTAACATTCTTTGTTTTTTCATTATGGCCGTTCTCTCTTTTTTTATTTCCTTCCATGATCAGTTGCTCATCCCGTTGCCCGTCCCTTTACAAGGCCTGTCAGGGCCCCTTGTATTTGGGGCAGTTATGGGCCTGTTTTGCATTTGGTTTTTATTTAAAGTATTTATTATAAGAATCATAGGATGGACTATAGATGCCCCGGCTTTTATGAATTTTTTAGGTCGTACGGGACAGGATTTTTGTATCCTTACAGGATTTGTATTTCTTCCGTTCCTGATACTTTTTGGTTCCTTTAACGATCTGTCTGGCAAGGCGGTAATTATTACGGCGGCCGTGATCATCTCCGCCGGCTATATTATCTATGCCTTACGTTGTATAAGGATTTTTCTTGCAGCCGGTTATTCGCTTTTTTTCTGGATTTTGTATCTTTGCATCCTTGAACTGGTACCCTTCGGAGTATTAATTCATTATGTTGCGGGGATATGAAAATGAAAATCAAGAACATACTAATTTCACAACCAACACCAAACGGATGTTCCCCCTACGTAGAAGTCATTGACAAATTTGGTCTGTCTATAGATTTTATTCCTTTTATACGTGTTGAAGGATTGTCTGCAAAAGATTTCCGGACACAAAAGGTTTCTATACCGGACCATACCGCGGTGGTTTTTACATCCCGTTCTGCCATCGATTCCTTCTTTCATTTATGTGAAGAATTACGCATTACCATTCCTGAAACCATGAAATATTTTTGTATGACGGAAGCGGTAGCGTTTTACCTCCAGAAGTATATCGTATACCGGAAAAGGAAAATTTTCTTTGGAAAGGGAAACATCCAATCCCTGATGGAATCCATCGGTCCAAAACATAAACATGAAAAATTTCTGTTGACCCTGGCGGATTGTTACAAACCTGAACTGCCTCTGGCTTTTGAAAAAGCCGGCCTGAAATTTACCAAAGCCGTACTGACCCGGACCATACTGGAAGACCTGTCCCGCCTTGACCTGAAAAAATACCAGATGCTGGTCTTCTATTCACCGGCCGATGTGCGTTCTTTGACGGAGAATTTTCCGGATTTCAAACAAAACAGTATTTTGTTCGGGACTTTTGGCAACGCAACGGCACTGGCTCTTAAAGAAGCCAGCCTGCATTCCTGCTTTGAAGCGCCCACAAAGGAAGCACCGTCCATTGCCCAGGCATTGATGCTCTATCTGGATAAGAACAAATGATCATGAAGCGGACTCTTTGTCTGTTTACAGGTATTCTTTTGGCTATACTGATCCTGTCCTGCCAAAAAAATTACAACCATTACCGGGAACTTGTCTACGGGAAATGGGATCTTGTTTCTGTTGACGGAGAAACACCCGTCCCGGGCGAGCAACTGTATTTCAAAACCAGTACAACGGCTACTCTTACCGTTGACGGACAGTCTTATGACGGTGAATATCAGTTTTACTGCAACATACTGACTACTTATTTTGAAAACAATCAGGGTCTGTATCAGGAGTGGCGCGTGGAAACCATGAAAGATTCCCTGATGCGTGCCGTTATTGAAATCCGTGAGGTGAACGGAGATACCCTGGAAGTAACGGGAACCGTTCTGGAATACAAAAAACTTCCGTGATGAACAACGGAATTTCTTATTCATTTGCCAAGAAGATGCGCCTTTCTTCAAAGAAAGAAATTGACTCCCTTTTTGCAGGGGCCAATTCTTTTTCAAACGGTCCTTTCCGGGTGTTCTACCGGATCGTTAAACGGGAAGAAAACGGATTGTCTCCCTGCAGCCTGGTAATTAGCGTTCCAAAGAAGCATCTTAGATCGGCCGTGAAGAGAAACCTGGTAAAAAGACGTGTCCGGGAAGCCTTTCGGCTTAATTATCCGAAATTGCTCGGTCCTGCATTGGAAAACAAAGGAATAAGACTCCTGTTTTTATGTTTATATTTGCCTTATGAAGTCTATCCTTACCGCAAATTGGAGGCAAAAATGCAGACACTTCTGGAGCGTTTTGCTCAAATACCTGAAAAGGGGATTGATCTTTCCCCTGGTCCTGCTGATTAAATGCTATCAGATCTGCATATCCCCGTTTACCCCTCCTTCCTGCCGGTTTACGCCCACTTGTTCCCAATACGCTCTTGGAGCCTTACGCAAGCACGGTCCCCTGAAAGGATTGTATCTGGCTGTATGGCGTTTTCTAAGATGTAATCCCTGGGGGGGCAGCGGTTACGACCCGGTTCCCTGATTATCCAGGTATTCCCTCAGCTTTTCAGCCGTTTTTGCCGGGATCACCCCGGAAAGTTCCTCCTGTGAAGCCCCGGCTATGCGTTTCAGGCTTCCAAACCGGTCCAATAGTTTTTCCATAGTACGGGGTCCGATCCCGGGGACATCCAAAAGGACCGAACGGGCAAATCCGGCACTCCGTTTTTTCCTGTGAAACGTAATGCCAAAACGATGGGCCTCATTGCGCAACTGCATAATGAGCCTGAGGGAAGTTGAATTTTTATCCAGGAACAACGGGGTTTTATCTGTAGGCAGGTATATTTCTTCCAATCGTTTGGCCAGCCCTACGACCGTGACAGCGGGTATCAGATGAAGCGCTTCCAGGGCCGAAAAAGCAGCTGACAATTGTCCTTTGCCTCCGTCTATGACCACCAATTGGGGCAATGGCGCATTTTCCCTCAACAAACGTCCGTATCGCCTGGTAACGACTTCGGTCATGGATGCAAAATCATTGGGCCCTTCAACGGTTTTTATGGAAAAATGGCGGTATTCTTTTTTACTGGGAAAACCGTTTTTAAAAACAACACATGCCGCAACGGGATGGGTTCCCTGCAGGTTGGAATTATCAAAACATTCAATATGGCCCGGTAAAGACGTCATGTTCAGATCCTGCTGCAGTTTTTCCAGCACTTTCCGTGATTTTACATCGCGGCCCCTCCCTTTTTCCCGGACATCCAGGAGACGTACCTGCTCTGTTTTATAATTTTCGGCATTGCGAAGACTCAACGTGACAAGTTTTTTCTTATCTCCTTTCAGGGGGATATGTACATCGTAATTGCCGGGAACTGCCTCGGGAAGGAAAGGTGCCAGGATCTCACGTGAAAGCATACCGGTCTGTTCTTTCATCTCGGCAAGAAAAAGGCTCAGGAGCGTTTCCCGGGGTTCTTCAATTTGCAATTTGTATTTGACATTCCGGGACTGGACAACGGCCCCTTCGGAAACCCGCATGAAATTGCCGAATGCCATGGAAGATTCATAATCTGCCAACAGGCTGAAAACATCTACATTGGATATGCGGGGGCTGACTATTACCGATTTGTTCTGATAACGTGTCAGGGCCTCCCATTGTTCTTTGTATTTTTGGGCTTGTTCAAAATTCAGGGTCGCTACGGCATCTTTCATTTGCTCTTCAAGTAAATTCCTGACAGAAGTAACGTTTCCCTTCAGAATTTTTATTGCATCCCGGATGTAATGCCCATAGTCTTCCTCTGTTTCTCTTCCCACGCAGGGAGCTTTACAACGGCCTATGTGGAATTGCAGGCATTTGCGGTAGCGTCCGGCAGCGATTGCCTTTGGTGTAAGTACCAGGGAACAAGTGCGTAAAGGATACAAAGTGTGAATAAGCTGCAGGAGCTGCCTGCAATAATAAGTGCTAGTATACGGGCCAAAATAGAAGGACTTGTCCCTGACTACCTTCCGGGTTTGCATGATCCTGGGAAAAGGTTCGTTTTTTACACAGATCCAGGGGAATGTCTTGTCGTCCTTAAGCAGGATATTGTATCGGGGTTGCAAGGTCTTGATCAGGTTGTTTTCCAGCAGAAGGGCATCACTTTCGGTTTCTACTACCGTATATTCCAGGGAACAGGCACGGCTGACCATGCGCTGGGTCTTGACGGACAATTTTTTTCCCTGTGAGAAATATTGCGAAACCCTTTTTTTCAGGTCTTTGGCTTTGCCTACATATATAACCGTTCCGTCTTTGTTCAGAAAACGGTACACTCCATTTTGATGGGGCAACAGGGTCAATTGGTCCTTTATATGAGCCATAACATTGTAAAAATACATATATTTGCCAAACCATTTATGAAAAAACTAATAGAAACCAAAGATCTGCGGCAGGTCTTCGGGGAAAAATCGGTGGTAGGGTTCTTTCTGGCACCGGCCCTGATGAAATTGATGAAGCTTGACAAGATCAACAGGCTTTATGACAAGGTGGCAGATTTTCAGGGACGTGAATGCCTGGAGGCTTTTCTGGCCGAAATGCGTATAACGTATGATATCCCCGCTACTGATCTGGCCAACCTTCCCAAAGAGGGCCCTTTTATTACGGTATCCAACCATGCATACGGGGGATTGGACGGGATCATCCTGATGCATCTTGTATCTGAAGAAAGACCCGATCTAAAAGTTATCGCCAATTTTCTGTTATCCCGCATAAAACCTTTGCAAAATTTCTTTTTACCCGTTAACGCTTTTGACAAGAACGTATCTTCACACTCAAGTATAAAGGGAATCCGCCTTGCCAAAGAATGCCTTCAAAAAGGGAGGCCTCTGGGGCTTTTCCCTGCCGGTGAAGTATCTCATCTGGGCCCGTCCGGACTGGTGGAAGACCTTCCCTGGCACACACCCATAGTTAAATTCATACAAAATGCCGGCGTACAGGTTGTTCCCATTTATTTTGAAGGCCATAACTCGGCCAAGTTCATGCGCCGGGCAAAAATCCACCCCATGCTGCAAACCGCCAGTTTACCGGCAGAAGTACTGAACAAAAAGGGACAACGCATTTCCATACGCATTGGAGCTCCCGTAAGCGTAGCCGAACAGCAACGGTATACAGATTATAAAGAACTGGGAGATTACCTGCGTGCCCGCACATATGCCATGGCGGCAAACATCGAAAAAGAAGATAAGTACAAAGACCTGGAGCATGCTGCCCCCATTGCTGTTGCCAAACAAAACGAACTGGCTGTAAGGGAGATAGAGCAATTGCCCTCCCGCAATTGTTTATTCAGGATCAATAATTTTGCTGCCTATTTCGCTCCCTATTCTTTCATCCCAAACCTGATGTACGAGATCGGACGCAAACGGGAAGAAGCGTTCCGGTCTGTGGGAGAAGGTACGTATCAGCCGCTGGATCTGGATCCTTATGACCGCAATTACCACCATTTGATCTTGTGGGATACTGAGAAAAAAACGATCGTGGGAGCCTACCGCATAGGAATGGGAGCCGAGTTAATGAAACGATTCGGACCTGCTGGTTTTTACAACAGCACGCTTTTTCAGTTTGACGAAAAATTTGAACCGGTGTTTCGGCAGAGTCTTGAACTGGGCAGGGCTTTTATCAGTCATGAATACCGGTACGAGACCATCCCCATGATGTTGCTGTTCAAGGGACTTTTCCACATTATGTTACGCAACGAAGAATACCGTTATTTTATAGGACCGGTCAGCATATCTTCCTGGTATCCTAAATTGTATCAATCACTGATACAAAAATATATCATGGAACACCACACCACACCGGATTACCATGACTGTGTACATCCCCGGTGCCCGTTTACCCCGGACTTCGGGTTGGTCAATCCGGACGTGTTACTCCGTGATGTGCAGACACCTGAACAACTGGACCGTTTGCTGATGCGTATGAGCAACCGGCAATACCGGCTTCCCTCGCTTGTCAAACGGTATCTGAAACTAAATGCAAAAGTGGTTGTATTCAATATTGACAAGGAATTCAACGATTCCCTGGATGGATTTATGGTCTGTGATGTAGAGGAAGTTTCCAAGGAAGAATTGTTGATGGTAACCAAGGATATTTCAGATCCTTCGGTAATCGAAAAACGCTTTGGAAGATCTTTCACACGATAAATTTTTCATGGAAAAGGCCCTGGAAGAGGCCCGTACGGCTTACTCAAAAGACGAGATCCCCGTTGGGGCTGTTATTGTATGCCGGGGAAAAATCATTGCCAGGGCACACAACCTTACGGAAACTTTAAACGACCCCACAGCTCATGCTGAAATGCAGGCAATAACAGCCGCATGCAGTTTTCTGGGTGGTAAATACCTGGATGAATGCACCCTGTATGTAACACTGGAACCGTGTGTGATGTGTGCAGGTGCCTGTGCATGGGCTCAACTGGGCCGTTTGGTTTATGCGGCGACCGATCCCAAAAAGGGATATACGGTTTTTTCAAACAATATTCTTCACCCAAAAACAGAAGTATCAGCGGGTTTGCTCTCTGAACCGGCGGGACAATTAATGAAAGATTTTTTTGCCGGGAAACGCTAATGTTATATCTTTGCACCCTCCGATTGAGCTATGGTGTAATGGTAGCACTACAGATTTTGGTTCTGTCTGTCCAGGTTCGAATCCTGGTAGCTCAACAAAGGATGAGCTATGGTGTAATGGTAGCACTACAGATTCTGGCTCTGTCGGTCCGGGTTCGAGTCCTGGTAGCTCAACTTCACCAGATGAATAAACTGATTGCATGTTTTGTATCCGGTTGCGTTTTTCTGGGAATGTACTTCCCGGCACACGCCCAGTATTACAAAACCGGAGAAGATCCTGCCCGGTTGAAATGGAATCAGTTACAAGCCGGACCTTTTAACATCATATACCCCCGGGGAACGGATTCCCTGGCTTTTCGCTATGCCTGGTTGCTGGAACAGGCCGGTCCACATGTCATGAGTTCATTACAGGCCGCTGCCCCTTCAATACCCGTGGTTCTGCATCCATACAACCTGAACAGCAACGGGATGGTAGTATGGGCTCCCAAAAGAATGGAATTGATCACCACGCCGCCTCCTTCCGGGTCCATGCACAACTGGGAAAAGCAATTGGTTGTTCATGAAACCAGGCATGTGGCACAAATGCAACGGGCCGGTGAACATTTTTTTCGTGGTTTCAGGTGGTTGTTCGGACAGCAATCGGAAGGCGTGTCCGTGGGGTTGTATTTTCCCAGGTGGCTTCTGGAAGGAGATGCGGTGATTACCGAAACGTTGTTGTCTGCAGCCGGACGCGGCAGGGAAGCCTCTTTTTTGATGCCTTACAAAGCCTATTTAACAGAAAACACGTCCTTTTCTTACGATAAATGGAGGTACGGATCCTTCCGTCATTATACGCCCGATCATTACACCCTGGGATATATGAAATTATCCGTTGCCACGTTGAATTCGGCAGAGGAAGCGCTCAGCCGCATTTTTACGGATATTACAAAATATCCCTATTGGCCCTTCATATACGGGACTACCTTCAAAAAGAATTACGGGGCCTACGCCGTAAAATTATGGGACCCCGCAGTGGCGCATTACAAAACAATCTGGCAACAGGAGGCAGGAATCAAGGATCCGGGGGACGCGGGAACACAGCTGAACCGTAACATAAAGGATTACGTCCGTTATGCTTCGCCTGCACTGGTAATGCATGAAGACGGGAGCGAACGCCTTTATGCCGTTAAATCTTCTTTGGCAATAACATCAAGACTTATACGCTTTGACAGGCAAAACCCAAAAAAAGAAGAGACCGTTTGTCTGACAGGGAATATCAACGGATCGCTGAATGCTTGCGGTCCCTACCTGTATTGGAGTGAAACGGTAAGCGGTTACCGTTGGGCTCATGAAAATTATTCCGTTATCATGAAGTACAACGCGGTTACGGGACGCCGCCAACAGCTTACATACAAAACGCGTTACTTCAATCCGGCACCGGGCCCGGAGAACAAACTCCTTGCTGTTGCCTTCTATAAGCCGCATGGGGGCTCACAATTGCACCTGTTGAACGCCATGACCGGGGATTTTCTGGAAGGGTTTGATATACCGGGCGGTGAGCAAATTACCGAAATCGCATGGTTCAACAAGGACACATTAATTGTAATGATAACGGGAGAAAACGGTACAGGGATCTACAAAATGGACCGGGAATCCGGCCGTCTGACCATTATCCTGCCTCCTGCCTTTCATTCTTTGGGAGGTTTGCAATACGGTGCGGGGAGAATCTACTTTAAAAGCGACCGGTTCTACAATACGGACAACATTTACAGTATGAATGAAGACGGGACTGATATACTGCAATTAACAAGGGCACGTTTTGGCGCTTTTGATCCGTTACCGGCCGATACACCCTCAGGTACATTCCTGTATTATACCAACTATACTTCCCGGGGATATCAATTGACACGTTTGCATCCGGACAGCCTGGTAAACGCGCCTGTGAATTTTTCACGGGACCAGCCGGATCCTTTTATTCTTTCCCAACGATCCACTTTTAACATAGACACGTTAAGGGTTCCCGAAAACATTTCATACCCGGTCAGGAAGTACAGCAAACTGTTAAATGCCTTCAGGATCCACTCCTGGATGCCTTTTTATTTCAATTATGACGAACTGGAAAATTTCACCTTTCAGGAATACTACCGGTCTGTGGCACCGGGTGTTACTGTAATGTCACAAAACACCCTGGGAACACTTGTATCCACCCTGGGGTATTCTTATCATCAAGGTTTTCATGCCGGGCACCTTCAGGTCAATTATTCGGGATTGCTACCCGTATTTACATTCCGGGCAGATGTAAACGACAGGTCCCATACCCACACCTTTACTTTACAGGAAAACGAACAGTACACATGGGCAAGAGACACACTGGACACTCCCAGCCTTGAATTTTCCCTGCGTTCTTACATTCCTTTTACTTTCAACAGTCACGGATGGCAACGCGGGCTTGTGCCCCAGGTCAGGTACAGTATATCCAACAATACATACAGGCATCCCGTGGAAAACAAAACAGTTGTTAACCAAATGTTCCAGGCCGGTATACAGTATTACCAGATGATAAACCGTGCACCCAGGGACATTTTTCCCCGCCTTGGATTCGGCTTGAACATACAAACTTCCTTTGCCCCGGGATCTGCAGCTCTCTTTACAAATATCCTGTATATGCAAGCTTACGGCTACCTACCAGGCATCCTGAGGAACCAGGCACTCAAATGGAGCCTGGGCTGGCAGGAACAACAGGACAAAGACCGTTTCTTCTACCTGGGAACTTTCATGGCGGCTCCGCGTGGTATTGATGACCGTATCCTGGCCCCAAAAACGCTTTCTGCCTCTTTAGATTATGCCGTTCCTGTTTGGATAGGAGATCCCTCCATTCCCGATATCATATACATCAAACGGCTTCAGGTCATTCCTTTCGCAGATTATATGCAGGCCCGCCAAAGAGATGG
>JBAZHT010000021.1:0-25911 GCA_041652255.1 Bacteroidales bacterium | reverse complement strand
TTGCTCAAATGGCTATCAGGGGCGGATACAGTTATTACGGATCTCCGGAACGCAGTTTTGAACCTACTCACATAGCATCCGGCGGGTTGGGATTCCGGGCAAACCAGTTTTTTGCAGATTTGGGAGTTTCTTACCGTTTAGGAGAAACGGAAGGTTTTTCTCTTTATGATACGGGAGATGATCAGATCCACGGACAAAACACTTTGTCCCGCCTAAGATTAATGGTTACTGTTGGAGTTCGTTTCTAAGACTTTCCATGATTCCGGACCTTCATTCATGATAAGATCCAATATGCTTTGCCCGGGTACAAAATCGTGTTTCCGGGCAAAGACCTGATAATACGGGACCGGCTCGTATACTGGTAACGATTTGCGATAATCACCTTCTTTATAACCGGGCAGGTAGGAATCAGTATAAGTGATCTTGACGTTATAGTCCAGCGCTTCCAGACACCATTTCAAGATGGTCGCATTGTAATCAATCAGGGATAAGGATTTTTCCACACGGTAAAAAGGCCGGATCTCTTCCCGGAAAAATTCATAATAAGGAGAAGACCCGTATGCAGATTCTATGGCCAGCCAGTGTGTCCGTTGCCAGTCTTTTGAAAGATCCAGCATTACTTCACGAACAGGCGTTTTCATTCCGTGTTTTCGAATTACGGGAATGATCAGCCACTGGGGACCATTTGCCCCGCAAATGGAGCAGCGATTCCTAAGCGTTTGTTTCTGATAGTGTTCGTGTTGTTCCAGAACCCATTCTCCACTCCCGTTAAAAACTGAAAAACAAGCGATTGGTGGCCAGTATGCGGTTGTAAAGAAGGCTTTCACGTTATTCCTCTTCCATATACTTTGTCTTGCTGGGAATGATCCCCCTGTTTGAAGCCCTAATGAAAGAGAGAATGGTATCCCGTTCTTCAGAAGGGTCCAGCACCTCTTCCACTTTACGGCAGGCGTCACTGATATTCAACCCGATCTGGTATATTATACGGTACACGTCGTGGATCCTTTCTATCTGCCCGGAAGTAAATCCCCTCCGGCGTAAGCCTATAACGTTAATCCCTCCGTAACATAGCGGACGTCTTCCGGCAAGTACATAAGGCGGCACATCTTTCCCGATCATCGACCCTCCCGATATCATGACATGCATTCCTATACGTGTAAATTGATGAGCAGCAGACGCCCCTCCGATAATGGCGTATTCGTCCACATGCGTTTCTCCGGCCAGTCCTACATACGAGGTCAGGATCACATTTTGTTTCACCTGGCAATCGTGGGCTATATGTACATAACTCATTATTAAACAGTTATCCTCTATTCTTGTGATTCCTACGTGACTGGCTGCCGTGCCGCGGTTAATGGTGGCATACTCCCTTATGGTGACATTGTTGCCAATTTCCACATAAGAGATTTCACCGGCATATTTCAAATCCTGGGGAACGGCACCTATGACCGCCCCGGGAAATATCCTGCAATTGTCACCAATTGTAACGTAATCCATTATGGTAACATTTGGTCCTATGTGAGTGTCCTGGCCAATCCGGACATGTTCCCCTATTGTGGTAAAGGGACCTATCTCCACATTTTTGCCCAGAACAGCTTTAGGATGTACTAAATTCATTTTTTGTGACATAGTATTTTATTTCATTTGTTTTCTTATCAAACCGGCAACGGCCGCATTGGCTGCATGGCCCGGTTTATAAGCCCGGATAGCTGCCCGTATGCGTTTTCCGGTCAACATAAGATCTCCTAAAAGATCCATGGTTTTATGCCGCGCACATTCATCGGGGAAGCGTAATCCGGATTCGTTCAAATAACCTTTATTAATATCCAGCTTTGGTTTGTTGTATAATTGCCTCAATAATCCGAGGTCTTCCGGACTGATTTCCTTTTCAGAAATTACAAGTGCATTCTCAAGAGCTCCGCCCTTAACCAACCCATTTTGGAAAAGGGCCAGTATTTCGTGTAAAAAAACAAATGTCCTGCTGGCAGCTATCTCTCGAAAAAAATCCGTATCTTCTGTATATATAAACTCCTGTTTACCAAGCACCAGTGAGTTAAAATCAATAATAACATGTACCTTAAGTTCCTCTGATGGAGTGACCTCTATGACAGTACCTGAATTATTATCAGTGAATGTAATAGGTTCAGAAATGGTTATATATTCTCTTTCAGCTTGCTGCATGGCAAGACCCGTTTCCTTAATCATGCGGGCAAAAGGCAAAGCACTTCCGTCCAGGACAGGGATTTCTGCACCCCAGATCTGTACCAGGGCGTTGTCTATCCCCATACCGAAAAAAGCCGACAATAGATGTTCGGTTGTCCCGACCGACACATTGTCCTTAGACAACACCGTACTTCTGTTGGTATGAACTACAAAATCTGCCAGTGCTTCAAGAATCGGTTGCCGGGGAATATCCATCCGCTGAAAACGGATCCCGGACCATTCGGGAGCCGGACATATCCTTATGGTTGTCTTTTCTCCTGTATGTAATCCCACTCCGTTTAATTCGATATTGTCGAGAACAGTATGTTGTTTCATTTAATTTTTAATTCCTGATCTTTTGAAGCGGGCATACGCTCTCATAAAGATTTTGTGATCGATAGCAGGCGTTCCTAATAAAATACTTCCCTTCCCTTTTACCGGACCAATAACCCCGGCTTGTGCTCCCAATTGGGTACGGGCCGGTATTTGCAAATGTCCAACGATCCCTGCCTGACCGCCTATCATACAATTGGGTCCCAGATGTGTAGAACCGGCAACTCCGCTTTGGGCCGCCATGACTGTGTTTTCACCTACCTCCACATTATGTGCTATCTGGATCAAATTGTCCAGTTTAACTCCCTTGCGGATAATGGTGGAACCCATGGTAGCTCTGTCTACGACAGTATTTGCGCCTATCTCTACATTGTCTTCAACAATGACATTCCCCGTTTGTGGAATTTTACGGTAGGTTCCATCCGAAGACGGGGCAAATCCGAATCCGTCAGATCCTATAACGGCATTGGCGTGTACGATGCAATTCTCACCTATTATGCAATCGTCGTAGACTTTTACTCCGGGATAAAGTACGGTACCTGCTCCTATACGAACATTATCGCCAATAAATACCTGGGGATATATTTGTGCTCCGTTCCCTATACGTGCACGTTTTCCTATGTAACTGTGCGCCCCAAGATATACTTTTCTCCCTATGGAAGCTTTTCGGGAAATACTATGAGGGAATTCCCATCCTTTTTTTTTCTTTTGTATTGTAAACATTGTCAGTAAAGCGGCAACAGCAGAATAGGCATCGTCTACTTTGATCAACGTTGCCTTTACTTCCGAAGATGGCACAAAATCCCTGTTTATCAGAACAACTGATGCTTTTGTCCCGTAAAGGTATTTTTCATATTTTAAATTGGCCAGGAAACAGGCTGTCCCTGCTTTTCCCTGTTCGATGCGTGCCACTCCGGTAACAATGACATCGCAATCACCAATCACTTCTCCTTTTAAATGATCGGCAATCATTCCGGCTGTCAGTTCCATATCATTAAATATTTAGGAAATCCGAGCAAATTTCGTTCCATTTATGAAATAATGCAAATTCCTAAATAAATTTGTTGGAAACCACTAAATTATTTACATTTGCAGCCGATTAGGAACACGTGCAAGAGGACCTTGGTCCTCTTTTTTATTACAAATAAAAATGATTATCCAATATGGAAGGCTTAAATCTGATAAGTACTTTTTCTGAATTCAAGGAATTGAAGAATATAGACCGCCCCACAATGATGAGCGTTCTGGAAGATGTTTTCCGTTCCCAACTGATCAAAATGTATGGAAGTGCAGATAATTTCGATATTATTATTAATATTGATAAGGGAGATTTTGAGATCTGGCGTAACCGGGAAGTTGTAGAAGAGGTTGAAGACCCTAACACACAGATTTCCCTGAAAGAAGTTTCCAAAATTGACGATTCATACGAAGTGGGCGAATCCTATACCGAAGAGGTCAAACTTTCTGAATTCGGCCGCAGGGGCATTCTTACCCTCAGACAAAACCTGGCGGGAAGGATCATGGAGATTGAAAAAGCCAATGTTTATGCAAAATACCTGGACCGGGTAGGAGAAATTCTTATTGGGGAAGTGTACCAGGTATGGAAAAAAGAAGTTCTGGTTTTGGATGAAGAAGGAAACGAGTTATTATTGCCAAAATTCGAACAGATCCCCAGCGATTATTTTCGTAAAGGAGATACCGTGAGAGCGGTAGTTTCCAGCGTCGAAATGAGAAATAACACTCCGGTCATAACCCTGTCGCGAACATCGCCAAAATTTTTGGAACGGTTGTTTGAACAGGATGTTCCTGAAATTTACGACGGTTTGATCACGATCAAGAAGATAGTACGGATCCCCGGAGAACGTGCAAAAGTTGCTGTTGAATCATACGATGACCGTATAGATCCCGTAGGCGCCTGTGTAGGTGTCAAAGGATCCAGGATACACGGGATTGTCAGGGAATTGAGAAACGAAAACATTGATATTATTAACTGGACAACCAATCCTCAGTTATTGATCCAGAGGGCCCTCAGTCCGGCAAAGATATCTTCCATCAAGATCAACGAAGAAGACAAACGGGTTGGTGTATATCTCAAACCCAATGAAGTTTCACTGGCCATCGGCAAAGGAGGTTCAAACATAAAACTGGCCGGTATGCTAATCGGTTATGAAATTGACGTATTCCGGGAAGTTGACGAAGACGAGGAAGATGTTATGCTGGATGAATTTAACGATGAAATAGATCAGTGGATCATTGATTCACTCAAACAAATTGGTTGTGATACCGCAAAAAGCGTTCTGGCCATACCCATACCCGAATTGGTCAGACGTGCAGACCTTGAGGAAGAAACCGTTGCGGAAGTTATTCGCATTCTCAGATCTGAATTTGAAAACGATACAAAAGAATAAGGAGAGTATATGTCGGAAAAACAAGGCATTCGAATTAGCAAAGTAGTCAAGGAGTTTAATATTGGGATAGGTACCCTGACTGATTTCCTTAAGAAAAAAGGAATTGAGGTTGATGCTTCCCCAAACAGTAAGATCTCTGAAGAAGCTTATGCACTTGTAGAAAAGGAATTCAACAAGGAATTACAACTTAAGGAAGAATCCAAGAAGATCATACTGAAGGTCAAAGAAGCTACTTCTGAAGAACCGCCTGTACAGGAACCTGTACGTGATCCGGAACCAAAACCGGCTCCTATGCCTGCCCCAAAACCCCAGCCGGAGCCTGCCCCAGAACCCCAACCGGAACCTGCCCCAGAACCCCAACCGGAACCTGCCCACGTACCTGCTCCTTCCCCTGAAATCCGGCATGAAGAAATAGTTAAACCGGCACCTAAACAAACGGAAACGACCACAGAAAAGGGGCCTACCGTACTTGGAAAAATTGATTTGGACCAATTCCGGAAAACAAAAGATATACCGGCTCCCAAAACAGAAAAGGAAACTGAAGTACAAAAACCCGAACCCGTTCCACAGAAGCCGGCACCTGAAAAAGAATCCAGATCCAAACCGAAACCGGGGAAAAAACCGGAGCCGGCACCCCAGCCAAAACCGGTGGCACCCGAACACATTGAAACCGAGTTTGAAAAACTGGCCGGACCAAAGATCACCGGACAAATAGACCTTTCGCAATTTAACAGAAAGAAACCATCGGAAGATAAAGACAAATCTAAAACAACCGATAAGCATAAAGGAAAACGTGAAAGAATACAAAAACCGCACAGAGAACGTGTGGATGTAAATAAAGTCACGCCCAAAAAGAGTGATAACGGGGGACGCGGCAAAGGCCGCGGCAAGGAACGTTTCAAACCCATACATGTTGAAATTGACGAAGATGCCATCCAAAAACAGATAAAGGAAACATACGCACGTATGACCGAAGGCAAAGGAAAGACCAAAGGATCCAAACACCGCAGGGAAAAACGGGATATTGTAAGCCAGCGTATGGCTGAAGAACAAGAGCGCATAGAACAGGAAAGTACTGTTTTGAAAGTAACTGAGTTTGTTACGGTCAACGAACTGGCAACACTAATGAACGTTCCCGTTGTCAAGGTCATTGACGCATGTATGAACCTGGGACTGATGGTTTCCATTAACCAACGTTTGGATGCAGAAGCCATGGAACTGGTAGCGGAAGAATTCGGTTTTAAAGTTGAATTTGTTACCGCAGATCTGCAGGAGACCATCCAGGAAGAAGCAGATGATCCCGCCGATCTGAGTGAAAGACCTCCTATCGTTACAGTCATGGGGCACGTTGACCACGGAAAAACTTCTCTGCTGGACCATATTCGTGATGCCAACGTTATTGCCGGAGAAGCAGGAGGAATAACTCAGCACATAGGAGCCTACAGTGTTGTTCTGGACAACGGACGCCTGATCACTTTCCTGGACACCCCCGGACACGAGGCCTTTACGGCTATGAGAGCACGCGGCGCTAAGGTTACCGATATGGCCATCATCATCATTGCTGCCGATGATGCCATAATGCCACAGACAAAAGAAGCGATCAACCATGCTTCTGCTGCAGGAGTTCCCATGATATTTGCCATAAACAAAATTGATAAAACCGGTGCCAACCCTGAAAAGATCAGGGAGCAGCTGGCCAATATGAACTTTTTGGTCGAAGATTGGGGAGGAAAATACCAATGCCAGGAAATTTCTGCAAAACAAGGCACCAATATCGACAAACTTCTTGAAAAAGTGCTTCTGGAAGCTGACTTGTTGGAATTGCGCGCGAATCCCAATAAAAGGGCTTCGGGGACGATCATAGAATCGTCATTGGACAAAGGCCGGGGATACCTGGCAACCATTCTTGTCCAGAACGGAACGTTACACCAGGGTGATGTTCTTCTGAGCGGTTGCTGTTCAGGAAAAGTACGCGCCATGTATAACGAAAGAGGACAAAAGATCACCCAGGCGGGTCCGGCTACCCCTGCATCTGTACTGGGCCTGAACGGAGCCCCCCCTGCCGGAGAGCTGTTTGCCGTTATGGAAGACGAGAAAGAGGCACGCGAGCTGGCCGGAAAGAGAGAACAACTCATGCGTATACAGGGTCTGAAAACTCAGAAACACATAACTCTGGAAGAGATCGGAAGACGGATCGCTGTGGGAAATTTCCAGGAATTGAATATTATTGTCAAAGCCGATGTGGACGGTTCCATAGAAGCGCTCTCAGATTCTCTGATCAAACTTTCAACAGAGGAAGTACAAGTGAACGTGATCCACAAAGCCGTCGGAGGCATTTCGGAATCAGATGTACTTCTGGCTACGGCTTCCAACGCAATCATCATCGGGTTCCAGGTCCGGCCTTCCTCCTCGGCACGTAAACTGGCTGAGAAAGAAGAGATAGAGATCCGTCTGTATTCAGTGATCTACGATGCCATTGATGAAGTCAAACAAGGAATAGAGGGGATGCTCGCTCCGGAAGAAAAAGAAGAGATCACGGCAACGGTTGAAGTAAGGGAAACCTTTAAAATATCAAAAGTGGGCACAATTGCCGGTTGTATGGTCAAGGAAGGAAAGATCACCCGAAATGCGAAAGTCCGTATCATCAGGGACGGCATTGTGATCTATACGGGAACCCTTGGATCCCTGAAGCGTTTTAAAGACGATGTGAAAGAGGTGCAATCCGGATATGATTGCGGTTTGAACATAGACGGCTACAACGACATCAAGGTAGGTGATATAGTGGAAGCTTATACCATTACCGAAGTAAAGAGAAAACTCTGATCAATAACGTTCCCGGGAAAACCAGAATCCTTTTCTGAGCAGAAAGATCAATAACAAAACCAAAGCAACGAAAACCTGTGTTCTCAATCGTGTGTGAATACGGGTTTTTGCTATAATCATTTCCGGGTCTTGATTTACCAGCTCAAGCCATTTTTCCGGTGTCGGAAAATCGCGGAATCCGAATTTTGCCAATACGATGCCTTTTTTCATGACCATCAAACCGGGCGTGGAACGTATCATGGTAAGAAGTGTTTTTTTATCGGCCAGGTATACGGGCATCTCCATACCGTTTTTCTGCAAAAGGTCTTGTATTGTATCTGCCGGCAATGCACTTATTGCATAATACGGCCGGTTGTTCTCCTTGCTTTCTGCAACCAGCGGTTCCATTTTTTTAAGTGTCTTACTGTCCAGATTGTTGCCGGATGTGATCAACAGGACAAGAGCCGTTCTGTCCTGACTGAGAATAGAATCCGTTAAAGAGTTTCCGTTAAGGTCACGTACCGAAAAATCTGAAATTTTGTGACGTTTTCCGGTTCGTATTTCCCGGGTCCTGCTGTCTACAAATGTCCATGTACTGTCCGGAAGAGAATCTGAATTAAAAATCTTTTCTTTACCCTGACGGCTGTAAATCAATTCCGTACGATATGAGAATTCGGGATTTTTCCGGGCTTCTTCCAGTAACTCTCCAATATTATTTCCTGTCCGGAATCCGCGAAAATCTACAGGGGGCAAATGCCTGTAACTGTATATTGATAATCCGGTAATTATCACGGCAAAAAATATACATACCGGCCATTCAGCCACGCCTCGGGCGACGGGAGCTGTCTTGTTCCTCTGAAGGAAAAGTATCAGGGAAAACGGCCAGAATACCAGGTTTTTGAAAAAGGTCTCCCAATTGGATAATTTGACGGCATCCCCAAAACACCCGCAATCCTGTACCGGATCAAAAATTGCCAGCCAGAGGGTCAGCAACGTAAAAAAGGACATGAATAAAAACATACCCCACGCAGCCGTCCGTTTTCTGAAATCAAGCAAAACCATAACCCCAAGGACAAATTCGAGGGTGGAAAGCAGAATTCCTGCAAGTAAAGAAAAAGGAGTAAGAAACTCTACCCCAAAAGCATTGAAATATTCAGAGAACACCAACGCCGAGCCCAAGGGATCTACGGCTTTTACAAATCCCGAAAAAATAAAAAGCAATCCCAGAAGGACGCGGGCTAATTTTCTCATGGAAGAAACGTTTCGATTCTGCTAAAAATTACTTTCCAGTGCGCCATCTTGCCGTGTTCGTCGTCACACGGAATGATACTGAACGATTTGTCCATAGAGGCCTGTTGCAGGTATATTTCACGCACCGTTTGCTGAAACACCACTGAAGCCTCATGTATATCACTTTTCCCTTCCAGATAGGAGCGGTCTTCTCCCTGCCTGGGGGATTCCAGTTTTTCCTTTACAAAAGACAGAGGAACATCAAGAAAAAGATTGATATCCGGACGCGGTATTCCAAAATGTTCGTATTCCATCTGAAGGATCCAGTTTCTCAGGCGTTTTCTTTCCTCGCCATCGGTTAATTTTGCACATTGAAAGGCAATGTTGGAATAGACATACCTGTCCAGTAAAACGACATTTCCGGCAGCCAGCCATTCCCGGATCCGGGAAGACATCTCATAACGATTGCCTGCAAAAAGCAGGGAAACCAGGTAAGGATCCACCGTGTCAATGGCTCCGCAATCTCCCCTTAGAAACCGGGCGATCAATGTTCCGTATACCGGCGTTTGGTAACAGGGAAAATGCATGTAATTCACGGCCTGTTTGCGTTCTTTGAAATACGCCTGCATGGCTTTTAATTGGGTGGATTTTCCGGCTCCGTCCAAACCTTCCAAGACGATCAACATAATGCAAAATTACACAAAATTCCCTTCTCTTATTTTTTATTATTTTTGTTTTATGAATATTAATTTCCCAGCCATAATGGGAGTTGTAAATTGTACTCCCGATTCTTTCTTTTCGGGATCCCGGGCAAACGGGCCCCAGGAAGCTTTCAAGATGACAGAAAAACATTTGCAGGAAGGAGCAGATATTGTAGACATTGGCGCCTGCTCCAGCAGGCCCGGAGCGGATTGGCCAAGTGAAGATGAAGAATGGAAAAGGCTGGAACCGGTCCTGAAACAGATCCGGGCGCATTTTCCCAAAACGGTTTTCTCTTTGGATACTTTCAGACCGGGTATCGTGGAAAAAGCCGCGCCATTGCTGGGATATTTTCTTGTTAACGACATATTTTCAGGCAGTTACGACAAAGCCATGTTGCCCCTGATCTCCGGGTTGAAGGTCCCATGGATCGCAATGCACCGGGAACCTTACAGGGGTCCTGAAGAGATAACCCGGTTTTTCTTAAAAGTGGCTGAGCAGGCAGATAAATACGGAATTAATGAATTTATTCTGGATCCGGGCTTTGGTTTTAACAAAGATGTTGATCAGAATTTTGAAATCATGGCATTCCTGCCATCCCTGGTACCAAAGGATGATAGGGGAAAGCCCATTGCGCCGCTTCTGGCAGGAATATCCAGGAAAAGACTTACATACATGCCACTCGGCACAACCCCGGAAAATGCCCTTCTGAGCACTGAAGCCCTTCATCTACACCTGCTCTTCAAAGGAGTCTCCATACTGCGTGTTCATGATGTAGCCGAAGCTCTGCAAATGATCGCTCTCTACAGAAAAATGAGTACCTTTGTTAATTAATCAAATATCATCTTTATGGAATTCAATCCTTTGCTTGCCATATCTCCCATTGACGGGAGGTATTATGCCCAAACTGCACCCCTTAACCAGTATTTTTCGGAATTTGCACTTATCCGTTACAGGCTGCAGGTAGAAGTCGAATATTTTATCGCCCTCTGTAAAATCCCGCTTCCCCAACTCCGTGACGTGGACTCACGCTGGTACCCCATATTACGGAACGTATACAGAAATTTTTCGATTACGGACGCAAAGGTGATCAAGGCACAGGAAAAGGTGACAAATCATGATGTGAAATCCGTGGAATATTTCCTGAAAAACAAAATGAGAGCGCTGGGTCTTGAAAAATATTGTGAATTCATTCATTTTGGCCTCACTTCACAGGATATCAACAACACGGCCGTCCCTTTAAGCCTTAAACAAGGGATACAGAAAGAATACCTCCCCGTATTAAACAAGACAATAGAAATGTTAAACGAAAAGGCGAATGAATGGGGCCCGGTGGTAATGTTGGCACACACTCACGGACAACCCGCTTCTCCAACACGCCTTGGAAAAGAAGTGCGTATTTTCCAGGTCCGCCTTGAAGAACAATTAAGAAGTCTGGAACAGATTCCTTTTGCGGCAAAATTTGGCGGTTCCACAGGGAATTTTAATGCTCATAATGTGGCTTATCCCCAGATAGACTGGCATCGTTTTGCCAATAAATTCGTCTCCGTCAACCTGGGTCTTTACCGTTCTTTCCCGACCACACAGATTGAACATTACGATCATATAGCAGCCCTTTGTCATAACCTTAGCCGGATCAATACGATCTGTATAGACCTTTGCCGGGACATGTGGTCTTACATATCCATGAATTATTTTAAACAACATATTAAGGATAAAGAAATTGGGTCTTCTGCCATGCCCCATAAGATCAATCCTATAGATTTTGAAAATGCAGAGGGTAATTTTGGAGTAGCCAATGCCATATTTGCCCACCTGGCTGCCAAATTGCCCATTTCACGCCTGCAAAGGGACCTGACCGATTCTACCGTGATGCGCAACCTGGGTGTTCCCCTTGCACATACGCTGTTGGCCATGAAATCATTACAAAAGGGATTCGGGAAATTGCTGCTGAATCGTTCCGCCATTGAAAAGGATATGGAAGAGAACTGGGCTATCATTTCAGAAGCCATCCAGACCATCCTCAGGAGGGAAAACTATCCGCAACCTTATGAAACACTGAAAGAACTTACCCGTACCAATATGCATATTGACAAAGACTACCTGCATGCATTCATACGCAGCCTGGATATCAGCCAGGAAGTGAAAGACGAACTGCTGCAGATCACGCCTTCAAATTATACGGGTCAATAATTGCATCCTCTATGAAAAAATGTACCCTGCTTATCATTTGCCTGGGTTTTGCGGCAATAACCCGGGCTCAATCTGTTTCGTACAAAGACCATTTTACAGCAGAACGGCTTAGGATTGACCTGGTATTCACCGGGAATGCGACATCTCAGGATGTTTTTCTGCTTTCTTTGCATAAAGAACCTGTCTGGGCCGGTCCTAAAACGCGGCTGATCGTCCCTTTTACATACGGGGAATACCAGTATAAGATCTATACAAAACAAGGGGACCTGGTCTTTTCAAAAGGTTTTAATTCTCTGTTTATGGAATGGCGTACCACACGGGAAGCAACACAAAGGGATATGGCTTACAACACTTCTGTGTGGATCCCCTACCCCAAAGACTCCGTTTATTGTGAATTATACGAAAGGATCTCCGGAGACGGAACGTATAAATCCATGAAAAAATTCCTGATCGATCCTTCGGATTGTCTGATCTCGGAAGAGAAAGAGATTTTCCAGGCAGAAATCCTGCAACAAAATGGACCTCTGGAAAATAAAGTAGACCTTTTATTCGTTGCCGAAGGCTACCGTCAGGCAGAAATGGATAAATTCAAAAGGGATGCTGCCCGCTTTACAGAATACCTGTTTGAATATGAACCTTTCCGCTCCCGGCGGGACGATTTCAACATATGGATACTTTCTCTTGTTTCTGAAGATTCCGGCCCCGATATACCCCGGTTTGATGTTTGGAACAAAACGGCACTCGGCAGTTCTTTCGACACATTTTATACAGACCGTTACATGACTACTCCCGATTACAGGCCATTGGCACAAGCAGTTTCAGGGGCACCTTTCGATGCCATATACGTTATCGTGAATACAAAAACATACGGAGGCGGAGGCATCTACAATTATTACGGTCTGAGTATGTCCGATCATGCTTTGAGTAAAGAAGTCTTCGTTCATGAATTCGGTCACAGTTTTGCGGGTTTGGCAGATGAATATTACAGCTCTGAAGTAGCCTACATCAATATGTATCCCTCCGGAGTCGAGCCTTGGGAACCCAACATTACCACACTGGTAGATTTTGAATCCAAATGGAAAGACATGATGGAAACAGAAGGAGTCGGACTGTATGAAGGAGCTGCTTACGTAGCCAAAGGCATATACCGTTCCGCACCGGATTGCCGCATGAACACCAATACAGCCCCTGCATTCTGTCCGGTCTGCCAAAGAGCCATCAGCAGAATAATAGACTTTTATACAAAATGAAATATCGCTGTTTTCTGTTCGATCTGGACAATACTTTGTGGGATTTTGATGCCAATGCAAGGGAATGTATCGACATTCTCATAAAAAGGCACAACCTCACACAATACCTGCCCGATCCGGTCGCTTTTTACAAAATGTACAAATCAAACAACGAAAAGCTCTGGGCTATGTACGAGGCAGGTGAGATCACCCAGCAAAAACTCCGCTATGTAAGATTTGCCATTTCTTTACGGGAAGCGGGAGTTCCGGATCCCGATCCATGGGGTCCTGTCTTTGGCGAACAATACCTGGAACTGATGCCTTCCATGACACGTCTTGTACCCAATGCCCTGAGCGTACTGGAATATATAAACGCAAAAGGTTGTAAAATGGCTCTTGTGACGAACGGTTTTAAACAAGTCCAATACGACAAGATCCGTAACAGCGGATTGGATGCCTTTTTCAAGAACAGTGTTTTTATTTCGGAAGAAGTAGGGTATCACAAACCCAACCCGAAAATGTTCACGGCCGCCATAACTTCCATAAACGGCAGGAAAAAAGAGACCTTGATGGTGGGAGACAATTTTGAAACCGATATTGAAGGAGCCCGGATTTTTGGTATTGACCAGTATTATTACAACCCGGCCGGGAAACCATGTGAAGGATCACCTACTTATATGGGTAAAGACCTTCGTGATCTGTTGGACCTGGTGTAACGATGAAAACATCTTCATTTGGTCGGTGAAAATAATATTTTTCACGTGCAAATTTTTCCAGAGAATCTTTGTTGGATTGTAATTCACTTAGATTGCTTTCTGTTTGATGAATCTTTTCTTTATAGTATCTTTGTTGGGATTTGTTTTCGGAATATTCACCCAATGCACGAACCCAGCCGGTTAGGCTGTTATTGTCAAAAAACAGGATCCAGACGATGAAAATGAACGTTACAATAAAATACCTGTTCCTTATAATGGCAAGGAAACGGTCATATTTGAAACGCTTGTGCATAGGGTTTGTATTTCCACAAATATAACAGGTTTTTCGTTATGCAACCAACTTTGATTATTATGGCTGCCGGTATGGGTAGCCGCTACGGCGGACTGAAACAACTTGACCGACTGGGTCCCAACGGAGAAACAATAATGGATTATTCCATCCATGATGCTTTAAAGTCCGGATTTGGAAAAATTGTTTTTGTTATCAGGGAATCTTTCAGGGAAGATTTTAACCGTGTTTGCGTTTCCCGTTACGGCAATAACTTTCCGTTTGAATTTATTACCCAGGAACTGGATGACATTCCGGCCCCATTTTCTCCTCCGTCCGAACGGACGAAACCGTGGGGAACCGGCCATGCATTGCTCACAACAGCCAAATGTGTCAATGAACCTTTTGGGATCATAAATGCCGATGATTTTTACGGACGTGACGCTTTCCGCGTGCTGGGCCGCTTTCTTTCCCGGGAAGACCTGGTGCCCGGATCTTATGCGATGGTTGGCTACCGGCTGGAAAACACCCTTTCTCCTTCCGGTCCGGTATCAAGAGGAATATGCCAACGTAATGAAAATGGCCTGTTGACCGACGTTATTGAACGTTTTAAGATTCGTAAAGAAAACGACGGGAAGATATACTGCACTAACCCCGATAAAAAGGGATCGCAAGCCGATCTTGAATTACGGGTTGATGATCTGTGTTCTATGAATTGCTGGGGCTTTCTCCCCGATGTATATCCGAAAGCAGCAAATCTTGTTACCCGTTTTTTGGAAAAATATGCCACCGAACCCGCCTCTGAATACCACCTGCCTACTCTGGTCAACGATATCATCAAATCCGGGGAAGGAACCTGCCGGGTACTCCCTACTGATTCCATGTGGTTTGGCGTAACCTACCGGGAAGATCGTCCTGGCGTGGTCAAACGCCTGGAATCCCTGCACCGGGAAGGTCTTTATCCGAGTCCTTTGTTTAACTGATAAAAAATCAAACACATGAAAGAATACCTGAAGTATTACCGGCCGAAACTTGGAGAATCATGGCTTATTATGCTGGCCATATTGCTGGTGGGCGGTTCCATTTTTGCGGGAAGTATCGTATTTATCACGAACCTTATCCGCCCGGATTTGTTGTCCCTTACAGGCAGCGGATGGAGTACCCCCGTTATTTACGTTCTGCCTTTCATGGTAGTATTCTTTTACGTTTACCTGCGCTCCCGCCATTCTTTTTTTGAAGGAGTCCGGGCCGAGAAAGCCCCGTACCCGGACCCTCCGGCAAAGCTTGGAAAAGTGCCTGTTCTATTCTATATTCTCTTGCTTCCTGTCATCATAGTTGCCATGTCATTTATCATGGATCCGCTTACCGAATGGCTGGAAATGCCCGAGTTTATGAAAGAATTATTTGAAAAAATGACAGAAAACAACCTGCCTACTTTCCTGGCAGTTGTAATTGCCGCCCCTTTGCTGGAAGAATGGCTTTTGCGCGCCGTGGCATTAAAAGGCATGTTGCAACATATGGATCCATGGAAAGCTATCGCATGGTCAGCACTTATGTTTGGAGTGATCCATTTTAATCCGTGGCAGGCCATACCGGCTTTTTTAATGGGTTGCCTTTTCGGGTGGATCTATTACAGGACCAGATCCTATTGGACGTGCGTCGCCCTGCATGCCATTAATAACGGGCTTTCTTTTCTCCTGGCAGGGTTATTCCCGGAAATGTCCGCCGATGCTTCCCTCAGATCATTAATGGGCAATACTCCCTATTTCATAACCCTTGCCTGTTCCGTAATCATTTTGACTTTGGTGATATTTTATCTGAATAAAAAACTAGCTCCGGCTCCCGAATTACATCCGTCTTATGAACGAAACGAATCTGTACCCGCTGACCTTTGAACCCATCATTAAACAACGTGTATGGGGGTCGGAAACCTGGGTCCTGAGCGGCCTGGACAGGGATACATCTGTGATCAGTAACGGGTTTCTGAAAGGCAATACTATAAACGAACTACTGGAAGTATACCTGATGGACCTTGTGGGCTTACGTATTTACGACTCCTGCGGGGATGAATTTCCATTACTGATCAAGTATCTTACTGTCAATGAATTTCTATCCGTACAGGTCCATCCTGATGACAAAAAGGCCGCCGAGCTGCATCACGCTTACGGCAAATCGGAAATGTGGTACATTCTGGATGCGCAACCCGATTCCCGGCTATACCTGGGCTTTAACAAGGACCTGACACCGGAAGAATTTTTCACACGATGTGAAAACGAGACTTTACCCGAAGTTATGAATTGTATCCATCCCAAAAGAGGTGAATGTTACTACATTCCGGCCGGATTGATCCATGCCTGCGGAGGTGGCATTACCATCGCGGAAGTACAACAGGTTTCCGATATTACATACAGGGTTTATGACTGGGGAAGGGAACACGATCCTGAAACCGCACGGGAAATGCATCTGGAACTGGCAGTTGATTGTATTGATTACAAAAAGCACGTACCCCAGCCTGCTACTTCCGGTGTTTTGGCAGATACTCCTTATTTCACCGTCAGGCTTACGACTGCCGAACAACCTGTAGAAATTGACGGATCTTCCCGTGATCACTTCATTGCCTACCTGGAACTGGAAGGCTCTCTGGAAGTGGAAGCTGAAAATATGCGTTACCGTTCTGCCGGTGGATGTATACTGATCCCGGCCTCACTGGATTACTGGAAAATCATACCCGGGAAGAAAGCCGTTTTCCTGGAAATTACCCGTTAAGATCCCTTATCTCGTCCAGTTGACGTCTTTCTTTCTTGGTGGGACGGCCTGTTCCTTTTTGCCGGTAAATAACAAGTGTCTCCCTGGGTTGTTTCAGTTTCTCCAATTCTTCAGGCGGAGTGATATCCAGGACATATAACGGTACATTTTTAGCAGGCTGTCGTTTGTCTACCGATTGAAGCACACGGTAAGAATAATATACAGGTCCTTTTCTTACCACCAAAACATCGCCTTCATGTATTTCACGTGAAGGCTTAACATCCTGTCCGTTCACTTTAATAGCCGATCCGCGACAAGCATCAGCTGCTTCCGATCTGGTTTTGAATACCCTGAGGGCCCAGAGGTATTTATCAAGTCTCATGGTATCAGCTTTCCGGTTTATCTGTATTCACCAGATTCATAGCCCGTTCAATGCCCTGACGAACAAAAAGGTTGAGGGCCTCTATGGCGTTGTTACAAATAAACGGCAATTCTTTTTCTTCAGAGCCATTCCAACGGCTGAGAACATAATCTGCCTGGTACCCTTTTGGAAAATTATCTCCCACACCTATCCGCAAACGGGCATATTCTTCAGTTCCCAAAGTATAGGTAATATGCTTCAACCCGTTGTGCCCTCCGTCACTTCCCCTGGCCCGCAATCTTAATTTTCCGAAAGGCAATGCAACGTCATCCAGAACAACCAGTGTGTTTTCCAAAGGAATACGCTCCTGGTTCATCCAGTAACGTACCGCTTTACCGCTCAGATTAACATAAGTGGTAGGTTTCAGAAGCCAGATATTTTTGCCGGCATACCTTATCTGTGCCAGGGAACCGTAACGCAATGTGGAAAAAGTAGTTTTGTGCAGGGCAGCCCAGGCATCCAAAACAGTATACCCGATATTATGACGGGTACCGTCATATTCCGTTCCGACATTTCCCAGTCCAGTTATCAGATAAGACATGTATATGAAAGCTCTATTCTTCCTTTGCTTCTTCCGTAGTTTCGGTAGTTTCGGCAGCGGCCGATGCAGAGGCAGAGGTGGAAGCCCTTGTCATTTTGACCATACAGATGATGGTGCTTTTGGGAGAGAGGATCTGTACGTTGTCATATTTGAGTTCACCTGCCGTAATTGCTTTACCTAATGTAAGATCTGTGATATCAATATCCAGTGTGTCCGGAAGGTCTTTCAAATTGGCGCGAACTAGCAGTTTCCTATTCAATATCTGGAGTTTGCCCCCTTGACGAACACCTTCCGAGTTACCGGAGACGGCTATGGGAACGTGAATGGAAACAGGTTGTTTGGGATCAATAGTCAGAAAGTCCAGATGAAGAATGCTGTCCGTTACCGGGTGAAATTGCGCCTCATGCAGAATGCACAATTGTTTCTTTCCTTCAATATTGAGAGAAATAATATAAGAATTGGGGGTGTAGATCAGATCCTTAAGATCTTTCTGTGAAACCGAAAAATGTGCGTTTTCCTTGTTGTTGCCGTAAAGAACACAGGGCACCAGACCTTCTTTACGTAATTGTTTTACTGCAGCTTTCGTAAAGTTGCTGCGTTCCCGGGCATTGATTTCAAATTGTTTCATCGTTTTGTTTTTAGTAATTAGTGTTACTCAATTCAGGAATAATCCCGAATCCCATCGCACCTGACTAAAGGTCCGCTAAGGGCGCGCAAAAGTAATGAAAATCTGTGAGTATGCAAAATATTAATCGCTCAGCCATCCTATATATTGGTTCCAGGATGTAAGACTATAGGCCGATTGTGTGCGGGGCAATGCAGTCGTAGGCAAATAAGCTGCCAATCCGGAAAAATGTTCAATGGGGATGGTGATAAATGTTTCCGTTGCCTTTTTATATATAACGGTTTTACTCAACGCGGTTTTGAATTCGTCGTAACGGACACTAGTGCCTATAAGTTCCGCCATCTGCTCTATATCCCAGAAAACGTGCTCTGATAAACGATCGTATGTTTGCAATCCCGATCTGTCAATTTCTGAAGGATCCGTTCCACCGTCGGCTATCAGATCCTTAAAGGACAAGGCCAGCTCCGCAATGTATTCTGTCTTTACCAGAGAAATGGTCCCGGAACGATTATACCCCGTTTTGGCATTGTATTTATCATAATAAGCATCACACAACGCAGTCAGATTGCTCAGCCCCTTGTAAGGAAACATCACAGATGACAATTTATCGTACGGAAATCCCGTATCAATAATTTCTGCCGGGGATCCCATGATATAATCGCAAGCATCCCTTATCTGGAAATATGTTTGAATATCTGCCATAAGGCAGGCATCAAAACAAATATAATCGTGATGATAATCCTCCAGGGCTGCCGCCAACGAAGGTATTTCCATCTCGGAATTTCCGTCCTGGGCAAAAGTTTTTGTACGCGGATAGGCAGGATCATGTATGTCATAAAGAAACGGAGAAGCTGCTGCAAGCCTTTGAACACCGTATTGCGGTATTTCCCCATACAATCCTTTGGGGAGCCAGCCCGTACCGTGCGACCACAGGATCAGTCCGTAGGATTGTGCGGGGCATTCATCCCTGGCTTGTCCTATTACCTGTTTTAACAGATCCGCTTGTGCCGAATTTACCACTCCGTAGCTAAACAAAGTATCCAGGAACATACTATTGTTGCGCGTTTCGGGACGGATCAGGAAAGCGCCCTGGTCTTTTCGGTCAATAAAAACCAGCAGGGCATGATCCCCGGGAATGGAAGAACCGGAAATGATCTCTGCCATATTGCCCCGGGCAAGATCTGAAAGGCTGTTATCGGCAGCCATATAGATCAACAGGTTGTGTTCGTATTTGCCACAAGGCAAATGACAATTGTCACAGGCTGCCAGCAAAAGGCCGGTTAGCAGTAAAGACAGAAGTTTCGCCCTGTTCATAGTGTAAAGATAATCCTTTTTTTTATCTTTGTAAGAAGACATTATTCATCATAAAACACACTGTATTATGAAAAGTTCACATATACTCGCTTTATTGGGCGGTGCTGCAATAGGTGCAACACTGGCTTTGCTTTTTGCTCCGGCCAAAGGCACTGATACCCGGGAAAAGATCAAAGACACTATTGACAAAGGTGTAGGAGAAATTAAAAAAGAATACCAGAAACATTTTCCCAAAAACCAGGAAGAAGGGCTTGAGGCTTAAATGAGAATGCAATGAATATTAAAGAATCTGTCAGGGAATACCTGGGTCTGAAATCAGATGCATTTAAATTGGGATTGGTTGAAAATTTCAGCCTGGTCATAAACCAGTTTTTGGGCACCTTCCTGCTGATCCTTGTACTGCTTACGGCGTTGGTATTCCTGGCAACGGGAGCAAACAAATGGCTTGGGTTGGTACTGGATAACCCCATTGCAGCTTCTTTCATTACAGGAGGCTTTTTTCTGCTGGTATTTATTGTATTGTTCCTGTTTCGTAAAAAACTGTTTGTAAACACATTTGTCCGTTTGTTTGCAAAAATGTTTTTTGAAGAAAAGGACCCCAACGTCAGGGAGGATTAGCCTATGAAAAGCAGAAGAGCCATATATTCACGTATAAGGACAATAGAACAAGTCCGGGCGGAACGAAATTCGTTGGATTGGCATATAAAAGGAGTTGAAGACCGTGTAAAAGACACTATTTCAGGAGGTTTTGCAAAAGGCAATATATTTCCGGAAGAAGGCAGCGGCCTGCTCTCATGGCTCCCTTTGGTCATTCCCGTAGCCATTACAACCTTTACCCTGGTGAAACATCTGAACCGGTGCGTACAAAAAATTCGTAACCATTAGTATAACAATGAAAACAATGAGCATTGCCATTGCCTGCATGGTAGGCATAGCAGGGTTTTCCTGTACCCAAAATCCAAAAGAATCAAAAAAACAGGAACAGGATTTCAAATACCTGGTAGATGAATTTGCAGATCTTAAAGTTATCCGGTATAAATTGCCGGGCTGGGACGATCTCACCTTAAAGCAAAAGTCCTTTATCTACTACATGGGAGAAGCCGCTAAATGCGGAAGGGATATATTCTGGGACCAGAATTTCAAACACAACCTGGAAGTAAGAAAAGCCCTGGAAAATATCCTGGAAAGCTACACCGGCGACCGTGAAACAGCCGAATTCAAAGATTTTTTGGTCTATGCCAAACGCGTTTTCTTCAGTAACGGGATTCACCACCATTACGCGGAAGAGAAAATTCTTCCCGGTTGTAACGCAGAATACATGAAGCATTTGCTTGAAAATTCACAGGACATCGCCGATGTTGACAAGATGGTTGCAATCATGTGTGATCCCGGTTTGTACAAAATGCGCAAAAGTTCCGGAAATGAGGGGGACCTCCTTTTGACATCTGCCACGAATTTTTACAGTGGTGTAACACGCGCCGAGGCCGAGGCCTTTTACCGGTCCCTGGAAGAGCCGGGAGATAAGCGGCCCGTGGAACAAGGACTCAACAGCAGACTCGTCAAAAATGAGGGAGAGATACTGGAGGAAACGTATTCAACAGAAGGCCTTTACGGCCCTGCCCTTCAACAGATCTGCCACTGGCTTGAAAAAGCGGCTGAAGTGGCCGAAAGTCCCGAACAGGCTTCATACCTCAAAACACTGATCAATTATTATCAAACCGGAGATCTGGCACTGTGGGATGCATTTAATGTAGCCTGGGTACAGGATACGGATACAGAACTGGATTTTGTGAACGGCTTTGTTGAGGTATACGGAGATCCCCTGGGAAGAAAAGGATCGTGGGAAGCAAACGTAAATTATATAGACAAAGAAGCTTCCCGGCGCACGGCTATTATCAGCGGGAATGCCCAATGGTTTGAAGACCACTCTCCCATCGATCCGCGTTTTAAAAAAGAAAATGTGACCGGCGTCTCGGCAAAAGTCATCAACGTGGCCATGCTCGGAGGCGATGCTTTCCCTTCCACACCCATTGGCATCAACCTCCCCAACTCGGACTGGATCCGGAAGGAATACGGTTCCAAATCGGTGACCATTGCCAATATTACAAATGCTTACGATAAAGCCGCAGAGGAATCGCCCAAAAATATGTTGGACGAGTTTTCCTGGGATAAAGAGGAAATTGCCCTGTTAAAAAAATACGGAACACTTACCGGAAATTTACATACCGACCTGCATGAATGCCTGGGCCACGGATCGGGGCAGCTACTGCCGGGGGTTTCTTCCAATGCGCTTCAGGAATACAGTTCTCCTTTGGAAGAAGTTCGTGCCGATCTTTTTGCCCTGTATTACCTGGGCGATCCCAAACTGGTGGAACTGGGGATCCTGCCGGATACTACCGCCTACAAAGCAGAATACATCAATTACATACGTAACGGGTTGTTTACACAACTGGTACGTATAGAACCCGGGAAAGACATCACCCAGGCTCATATGCAATGCCGCCAGCTTATATCTTCATGGTGTCTGAAAAACGGCAGTGCCATAGAAAGAAAGGTGAAAGACGGAAAGTCTTACTTTGTAGTTAATGATTATCAGGGATTGCGTCAGCTCTTTGCCACATTGCTGGCAGAGATCCAGCGCATCAAATCGGAAGGCGATTATACGGCCGGGAAAGCTTTGGTAGAAGAATATGCCGTAAAAGTGGATCAGGAACTGCACAGGGAAGTTCTGGAACGTTATGCTTCTCTGAACTTAAAACCCTACGGAGGATTTTTGAATCCCACTATTGTACCCGTCTATGATAAAAAAGGAAGGCTCAAAGACATGCAACTGAAATATGCCGGGGATTTCCTGGAACAGCATATTTCCTACAGCAGGGCCTATGGTTTTTTGTAGTTGAACAATTCCTCGGTGGCCAGGGATATCTTGGTCACCGAGAAATCCTTCCCTTCGGGAAATACCCAGAAAGAATCGTTCAGGGTATTCAAATCAATACAATCCTGTTTGTATTTTCCGTAGTCGTATTCAATATGACAGGAATATACGGATTGTGCAGGAATGTCCAATGTATAAGTGGTCCCGTCATGAACGCCTTCCAATTTAAATCCTGCCATATCATGGGTAAGGACCGCTTCTCCGATATCAATTAATCCTTTTGAATTAGGGAGCATCCGAACATAAGCATTGCTACGGAAAAAATACCGGTTTTCTTCAATTTCCTGCCGGACCTGTTCCCTTTCCCATTCGTACCAGTCCGGAATATGTGAAAAACGGGTATCCCCTTCCAATGCTTTCAGTTCTCCGTATTGGGACATTTCCCAGCGTTTGCCGCAATGATTGCACCATATTTGAGCTCCATCCGAATCCATCCTGTACTCGGTCTTGCAGGAAGGACACTGATACAAGACTTTATGCAATCCCCTGGCCCTGTCTTTGTACTTCACGGGGATCTTGTTTTCCCGTTGCCAGGCAAAATCGTCGTATTCAAAAGACTTGTTGATTATGTCATTAATCTGATCCGATGACAGTTTTGTAGCTTCTTCCTGCGTGATGATGCGTGTCATGGTCGCTTTGGTGCGCACGCCGCGTGTTTTGGTATTCCAAAAAGGAGCGTTGATATGATGCCCATAAGTGATCAGGGTAACGACAGGGACATTCAGGTGTTTGACAAGCTTACCTAAGGACAGGGGCAACACGGCATTGGTGCCGCATAGTGAATACCTGGCCTCGGGATAAACGGCAGCGATCTTGCCTCTTTCCACGACTGTTTTCAAATGACGGATAAGAGCTATATCATTGGTAAATTTGCGTTTCCCGATGCATCCTATACGTCGCATGAGCCATTCCTTGCCAATAAACCCGTCCACCGCCACTACGTAAAATGCCTGGTGCGGGAACGTAGCCACAGTCGCCACCATAAAGTCATAAAAAGCATTGTGGTTACATAACAATAAATAAGGAGGTTTTATACCCTCCATGTTCACTTTATTGATCTTTGTACGGTGCCGCCACAACGACGGATAACTCAGCAGCCAGGCGATAGGCCTCAGGTACCAGCTTACCGGTCTGGGCATTTTGGCAAGATCAAATCGTTTAACTTCCCTGAGCGGGAAAAAGTTCATGGCATATTTCATACATACATATATAGGAAAAATAATACATCCATGATGTAAAAAAAAGAGCACCCATGAAGGTGCTCTTTTAATACAATGTAATTAACTCTAGTTCACTCCTGTACGGGTGTCAAACCACATTTGTTTTCCCCAGAGTTCGTCGTTTACGTCACTCATGGGACCGGCAGAGTTGGCCCCGTTAAGGGTACCTTCAACCAATGGATAGGGATAACGCAGTGGAGGTGTATTGTGTCCGGTATAACCGCATTCTTCCATGGAACTGGCTATGTGATGTGTTGTGGGAATACCGGTTTTCCTGTATAAGGACCAGGTTTCCATTCCCTGTTTGAACAGGCATATCCATTCCTGGAGATAGATCTGGTCAAGAGTACCGTCAAATGCGGCATCTCCGGCCAGGTAAGCGGCAGCTTCACCGGCTACATCGTTCTCCTCCAAAGAGACTGTTACTCCTGCTTCATAAGCATCCTGTGCACTTACGCGTACATTCCATCCCCTGGCAGCAGCTTCTGCAAGGTGGAAATGTGTTTCTGCAGCACGAAATATAGGAGAGAAACCGGCCAGATCTTCACGGAAACGTTTTCCGATAAGAGAGTATTTCATCAGGTGCCCGGTAGTAATGGCATCGGGGCCGCCAATTTCACAACCTTCGTATTCACCATAACCGTTCGGCTGGGCATAAACAGGAAGACGCGGGTCATTAAGGTCTTTCAATACATTGACCAAAATATCTGAAACGCAATGGTCATCACGTGTACGGAAATCATCTGCCCACGGCTCATAATAAGGAGAAGTACCGGGCCACCAGAAGAAGGCATTCTGGCTGTTTTCGGTAATAAGCGGATACTTTGAAGGATTTCCTGTAATTTCTTCGGCTACCTGTTTGGCCATGGTGGGATTGACATTGGCAATACGCATAGCCATACGCAGCCGCAATGAATTTGCCAGGCGTAACCAGGCGTCTGTATCTCCAAAGAACAGGATGTCTCCAAGACCCAGATCATCAGAGCCTCCTGCAGTCAGACCGTCAGCAGCATCTTTCAACAGAGCCATAAGTGCCGGATAGATCTCTTCCTGTGTATCGTATTTAGGAGCAACAATACCCAGATCCAGACTTATGGCTTCCGAATATGGAAGGTCACGCCACCTGTCGGTACCCAGCTGCATGAGTACTGCCTCCCAGATCTTGGCGACGTTCTCCATATTGGTAAGTCCTTCTTCAGCCGCCCTGTTTCTTACATCCCTGACATTATTCAGGGTAATGTAGAGGTAATGCCAATTATTGGCCACTACCGTAGAGCGGGTTACATAACGGGCTTCGTCAATATATTGTTTCTTGGCCAGATGTCCGCCATATGTGCTGGGTTCGTTCATATCCGCCCAGGCATCAAAATAGGTGTCACAGGTATACCGGATGCAATATGCCAGGATATTGGTAATGGGAGCATCGGCAGAAGCATTGGGGTTTGTGTTGATTTTATCAAAATCTTTAGTACACCCCATCAATAAAACACCAAAAACGGCGATTACAGATAATTTTATAATTTTTGTTTTCATATCTTCAATTATTTGGGGTTAGAAAGTCAGACCTACTTTAAGACCAATGCTGCGGGTAGGCATGAAAGAATTGGATTCAATACCCACCCCGCTGTTAGCGGAGTTCACACTGGATTCCGGATCTACTCTGGCTATGTTCGATTTATGCAACCAAAGAATAGCCACATTGTTTCCTACTATAGAGACATTGAAAGCTTTTATAAGACTGCTCCTGGTAAATCTTGAGGCAGGAATGGTATAGGTAATATAAAAGTCTTTCAGCTTAAAGTAAGAACCGTCAAATACAGAGAAAGAACGGTTGCTGTAGAAATCGGAGAAAGCTGAAGTCGGAGCAACCACAATGTCATTGACCGAACCATCCTCTTTCACAAAATTCCGGTCAGTTAAAATGTCTTTACCGAAAATTACGCCATTTTCACGCACACCGTTGGCTGCAGTATAATCGTATATACCCGTGTAACTACCGAACATCTGCGATACAGAGAAAACATCCCCTC
>JBAZHT010000020.1:0-28036 GCA_041652255.1 Bacteroidales bacterium | reverse complement strand
TTGCAAACCCTTGGCGTGTACAGTGACTTTTGTCAGGAAGATATTTGAAATAAGGGCCATCAGACGGGTTTTAGTGATATATCGAAGGAAGATGGCAAGCCCCCCACGTCCGGAAATTTTGTCGCTTGTTACACCAAATTTTGTTATCTTAGTAGCCATAAAAGATAGTTTTGTGGTTCACCTAAAAAGTGATGAGTTTTTATACTTTTATATACTTCTAAAATACTCATTATTAGGTTAATATGCAAGCTATCTTTTGCTTTTTTCAAATAAATCGCTCAGTTTAGGTACGATTATGTTTGTGTGAGCAGAACTATCCCCGGGGATTATACACAACTCTCTGTTAAAGCAGAAACCATTTGCGACAACAGGGGCAACAAAATTGAACTGACAAAGGTTGTCGCAGAGGGTAATGATGACAATTTTTTACATATTAAGAGTGATCAAAAATTAAAAAAAGAAGCTTCCATCGACAATAAATTTACCCTAAGACTAGAGGCACAATTGACCAACAAATCATTTTTGACAGTCTCAATTTTAAACACCGCCCATACGTGAGAAAAACAAAAGTAGTCCCCCAATTGTAAAAAAAAATAAAAGCACAATGCGCTGTTTAGCAGACTTTTACGGTTGTGTATTTTTAAGTTGGGTTAAAAGAAGAACAACAAAAAGCGCTTAATAACGGAATGGACGCCTTTCTTGCCAAACCTATTGAACGCAGTAAACTGGAAAAGTTTATGAAAGAATATGTAAGAAAAGATCAGGATGCGCATTTTAATTATGCCGAATTTTTGGAAGCCCTGGGGGGCGATAATGAAATGGTAGAAAAAATGATCGCCGTTTCCAGGGCCGATATGAAGGAAAAGCTGGAAGCCCTGGGGAAGGCCGTGAAAGACGGGGATGGGCGTCAGATATCTGTTCTGGCGCATTACATAAAAGGAGCTGCGTTGACTGCCAGGTATAAAACAATGGCCGGAATTGCATCAAATATGGAAGTGATGGCCAAAGGTGATGTCCTGGATACCATGGAAGAAAATTTATCTGCGCTGAATAATGAGTGGGGTAACGTGTTGCAGGTTCTGAACCAGGTTTTTCAGGCAGAACCTTAGGCCGGATGTTTACATTTTCTTGTATTCTGTGGGAGTGATCCCGGTATTTTTTTTGAAGTATTTGCAAAAGAAAGAAGAATCCGAAAAGTTCAATTCGTCAGTGATCTCTTTTACACTTTTTCCTGAATATTTAAGCAAGCTTTTTGCTTCCAGTATCAGGTACTGATCTATCCATTCAGCAGCCGATCTGCCGCTGTGTTCCTTGATCAGAGAGGAAAGGTATTTTGGTGTCATACACATCCTATCTGCATAAAACGCCACATGATGCTCTTTATTATGGTGTTTTTGGAGCAATTCCATAAAATGGGAAAAATGCCTGGCACTCCTGTCCCTGGGGTCCTGAATTTCTTTTACGGCGTTGGATTCCCGCTTCCAAATATGAACGAATAAAAAAACAACAGAAGAGATCACTCCGCGAATCATCTCGCTTTTGTAAGTTCCTTCCGGCAAAATGTATATGGAACGGATCAGATGCATATAGTTATCAATGATCTTTAATTCATTCTTTGTAAGTTCCCAGCATGGAGTTTCCTGTACATTAACCAATGGCGAAAAAATCATTTTTGGATCTATATGAATACTTTGCAGAAATGATTCGGTAATGGCCACTGTACGGATGACGGCCCCGTTGCTTTCATTGATCTGAAGGATACATTCCGGAGTGTAGACCATAGCCATGTCTTTTTCTATGGTAAAATCACGTAAATTTACCGATACATTGAAAGATCCCTTGACGCATAAGATCAAAAAATAGACATCCAGGCGGGAAGGATATTGAAAATACCCTTTCTGGATCTCCAGTTCACGGGTTATGAAAAGTTCTTCATCAAAAAGAAAACCATTGAATTTTTTTGTCAGCTCTATAAGTTCTTTAACTGTAAAATGTTCTAAAGTCTTTAACATTTTTGCATGATTTTGTTCAAAAATACCAAAAATCCGACAAATTGACAACTACATGAGTTTTTTTATAATACGCAGTCGTAAAAATTGTGTATATATTTACAACGAAAAAATATTACAACATGAATCCGGGTAATAACATGGACAAAGATCAGATATACCTTGTTACGGGAGCAGCAGGTCATCTTGGGTATACTATTGTTTCCCAGTTGGTAAGTGAAGGCCGGCACGTTCGTGCCCTGGTATTGCCAGAGGATTGTCTGGGTTCCCGTTTGCCACCTGAAATTGAAATAGTTCGGGGAAATGTACTTGATAAGCATTCCCTGGATCAATTTTTTAAGGTACCTCCCGGCGTGCAAATCTACCTTATTCATTCTGCCGGGATTGTAACCACATCATTGAAATACAGACAAATTGTTTACGATGTGAACGTGCAGGGAACTAAAAATATTCTTGAAGAAGCCATAAAACATCATGTAAAAAAAATGGTTTATGTAAGTTCGGTACATGCCATTCCTGAATTACCCAAAGGACAGGTAATCCGTGAAGTAGAGCATTTTGACAAAGACCTTGTTTACGGAATGTACAGCAAAACCAAAGCCGAAGCCACTCACGCTGTCCTTGACGCTGCGGCAAAAGGCCTGGACGTAACTGTAGTGCATCCTTCCGGAATATGCGGTCCCAATTCACATGCGTTCAATTACGCTACCCAGCTTGTGATCGATTGTTGGAAAGGCCTTTTACCTATGGGCGTAAATGGAGGCTATGATTTTGTTGATGTTCGCGATGTAGCTTCAGGCACCATCTCATCTTGTCATAAAGGAGAAAGGGGAGAGTGCTATATTTTGGCAAACCGCTACATTTCCGTTAAAGAAATTTTCTCCACTTTCCAGGAAATCACAGGGAAGAAATTACCACGGCTCATGGCTCCCATGTGGTTGGCAAAGGCATCTCTACCACTGTGCTCTCTTTACTATAAGATCAAAAAGCGCCTGCCTATGTTTTCCTCCTATTCTCTATACACATTGAATACCAACGCTTATTTCTCCTCTGACAAAGCCCGTCTTAAACTCGGATATATCACCAGACCCTTTCCCGAAACACTGGCCGATACAATAGAATGGCTTAAAAAAGAAAAAAGCATTCTCTAAGTCACGCATATATTTATTTTTTCCTTACTTTTGCAACCCCTTAAGATATGGAGAGATGGCAGAGTGGTCGATTGCGGCGGTCTTGAAAACCGTTGACCTGCGAGGGTCCGGGGGTTCGAATCCCTCTCTCTCCGCCACAAAAAACTAAATGCCGGCAACGCCGGCACAACAAAAGAAAACACCCAAAAAACAAATTTATTTGCTTTTTGGGTGTTTTTCTTTGTGCAGCACGCAGTGCTGTTTTTGTTTTTTGTGAAGCTCCTCCCCAAAGGGAACACCGAGCACGCAGTGCGAAGGTAATCCCGTGGGGGTAAAGACCGAGCACGCAGTGCGAAGGTAATCCCTTTTTGGTATTTATTCAGGTTTTCTGCCTGTAACGGTTACCGATAAAATAGAAAAACTGTCCTTATATTGCTCAGCATAGCTCTCAGGTAATCCAATTTCATTTTCTTTATGTACGGTAATATCAAGAAATCCGGCCCCTGAAATATGCTCCAGGTACTTGTCTTTTTGAATGGCACCTGCTATGCATCCGGTGTACAATTCAACGTTTTCCTTTATGGCTACCGGCAATGTACCGGTAATGACGACATCTGAGATACAGAAATGACTTCCCGGTTTCAAAACCCGGTGTATTTCCTTAAAGATCTTTTCTTTGGATGGCAACAAATTCAGTACGCAATTGCTAATCACCACATCGGCAAAACCATCACTAACCGGCATGTTTTCAATATCGGCAAGGATAAATTCAATATTTGAAAAGCCCAATTTTGAAGCGTTATTCCTTGCTTTTTCCACCATTTCAGGAGTCATGTCTATACCAATGATCCGTCCTGATTCCCCGGCTTCAGCCCTGGCCACAAAACAATCATTACCGGCTCCGGATCCCAGGTCAATTACGGTATCTCCCTCACGGATCCCAGCAAATTGTGTAGGAAGTCCGCATCCCAGATTCAGATCGGCATCCTTTTCATACCCTTTGACAAAACGGTAGTCTTCGTTCATAGTAAAACCGTCATTGCCGGGTCCACAACCAACAGAGCCACAGCAACCGGATCCGCAACAAGATGAACTGTTTGCCACTTGTCCGTATTTTTCTTTTACAAGATCTTTTATTTTTTCTCTTTCCATAATGTTCGCAAACATACGAACAATTTTGATAACAGGAAAACCTATCACCTACATCTTGAAGTTTGTGAGTTCAGCAGTTGCATTAAAATCATACTCCGGATACTCGTACATTTTGAAACGCGGTTCTGTTTTTCCGGTGGTATAGGACCATATACTTGCATAATCAGTGGGATTTTCCCCTATCTCTTTTAATTGCCTTAAGTAGGCAGCGACCGACTTGTTTTCCACTATATAGATGTTTCCCATATTATCTATGACCGGACTGTGCATTCGGTTACGGTCATGTTCAAAGCTCAGGATGCGTCTGCCATCGGGTGTAAGTCCTATCATTTCATAGGTCATGCTTTTTCCTATCCCCGGAAGATTTAAAACATTCCGGTCTGTGGCCAGGAATGGCAGGTTGTGTTCTTTCATAAAGACTTTCAAGTCCTTGTAAATATTATCTCTCTTCTCAAAAAGGTCACATAAAGCATTTTCCTGTGATCTGGTAAGCCGGCCTGTCACTTTCTCTTCTTCCTGTTCCTGGACGGAACGGCAATTGGGTGCAAAAACCGCGTAATTTTCGTTGAATCCTTTTACGGAAAACGTGTAGTATGAGATCACTCCCAGCTTGTTGAGCTTTCTTCTCAACTGCACCGTATGACCCCGGCGGGAAGCGGCAACGGTAAACACCAGCTGGTTTGTTATGGACCAACCGGTAGAAAGGATCTTCTTTATGCCACGTTTGGCTTCCAGCGTGATTTCGAGCGGACTCTCAAAGTGTGTTTGAATGATGAATTGTTTAAACCCGATCTTGGAGGCTTTTTCTTTAAACTCTTTTAAGATTTCCAGCAACTCATCATCAATGCGCATTGGCAGATAAACGGGGAGCCTGGTCCCCAGGCGAATGCGTTGCATTTCCGCGTATTTTTCACCGTTTGGCCTTCCCTTGTTGGCTTTTTTCTTTCTAAGGGCCATTTTATAAACGGCATCCAACAAGTTTCGCAAGATCTTGTTCTGGCTCATCAGGGCATCTCCGCCTGTAATCAGAATATCCCGCAGTTGGGTGTCTTCTTCAAAATACTTCATAAGGGAACGAAGTTTTTTGTCCCAGGTCTCATGCGGTTTCAATTCTTCAAGATCAAAATTCAGGTGCTTGTTCTGGAAATCGTACATTCTCTGGCAGGAAGCACACAATCCCCCGCAGGCCCTGCCTACGGAATCCGGTATGAGAATGGCTACATCCGGATACCTGCGGTGTATGTTATGGCTGTTGGGCAACAACCATCCTGCGGCATTGGGGATACCGGGTCCCACTTTATCTTCACGCTCCCAGGCCACAATGTTGCCGAATGTATCAACCAATTCCCTTGAATACAGCACATAACTGCGTATAGCCAGATCGTTGTAACCCGTATCGGAAACATTAAGCAAAGAAAGGTAGTAGGGAGTTGCAAAAGTGGGGATTCCCTTTTTCCGGGCTTCTTTTAACAGAGCCATAGTCTCAGGTGAAAGGGAGTTGTTCAGCATCATGTTTACCTCTGAAGGGGTACGGGCGGCCATAGCCAGGTGAAAACGATGGTCGTCCCACCATTTTTCTACCATATTGTATTTTGCCATGTACGTACTATCGGGTGGAAAAACGTATTTGCTGTTTTTGCTTTGGCGGTTTTCGATCTTTGCCATAAGCAGCTTAATGATCCTCTCTTTGTTATCTTCCCTGGTATGAACGATGCCGGGGCTTAGTCCCGACCTCCATTTTTTCATCCAATTAAGGATTTTTTTAGCCGTCGGCTTCTGGATCTTCGGATTTTCCAGCAACTCAAATTGATTGTATAATTCCAGTACAAAATCCGTGTTGATAGTATTGTTTACTTCATCCCTTAGCCATTCCCTAAACAAACTGATGGTTTTGATTTCAAAATTTCTCTCGTTAGACAATTCGTACACCGTTTTGTGATCGTGATCTATCAAGGCCTTCAATGAGGAGGCTGCTTTGCCTGAATGGTTTGGATGTTGCGCTATAAATTGTTTCAGGCTTGTACGAAAAGATTCTTCGTTTTTACTGTCGCGGGCCATAGTAACAATATGCGGAAAGCGATTTTGAAACAATCTTTTTAATTGCTTTTTTGTTAAGACAAGAATATCGTTCTGTTTCTTCATGGTCAGATTCATTGATTGAGTGTTATGAATAACTGATGTGTGAGTATCTGTCCGGGGAATATTAATGGAAAAACCCCCGCTCACTTAGTACAGCGACCTACAAAGATAACAAAAATTAAAAAAACACCTGTTTCAGCCAGTTGATCTTTCGGGGAGTGTAAGGACGGTATCTCAAAGATGGATCCAAACGTATGCCTTTGTCTACAATACTTTTGTAGTGGGTAAACGTGTCAAAACTTGCTTTTCCATGATAGGATCCCATTCCGCTATATCCCACACCCCCGAAAGGGAGGTATGAAGAGGCCACATGTACCAGTGTATCATTTACACAACCCCCTCCAAATGAAAGTTCACGAAACACTTTTTCACGTGCATTTTTGTCTTTTGAAAATAAATATAATGCCAACGGCTTGGGCCTGCTACGGACGAATTCTATGGCTTCGTTAAGCGTGTTGTAAGAGAGAACCGGAAGTACCGGCCCAAAAATTTCTTCCTGCATAACGGGACTGTCGGGGAATACATCTGTAAGAACGGTCGGATTGATAGTCAATGTCTGCCGGATACTTTCTCCGCCCAGGATTATCTTTTCATTTTTAAGCAATCCCAGTACACGGTCAAAATGCTTTTCGTTGACCATTCGCGGGTAATTTTCAATCAAGCCCTGTTCATCCACAGGGTAAAACACTTCAATCCAGTGACACAAACGTTCCTGCAATTTTTCCTGCATACTTTCCGGAACCAGGATGTAATCAGGAGCTACACACGTTTGGCCGGCATTGATGAATTTCCCAAAGACAATACGTTTGGCAGCCAGATCCACATCGGCACTTTTGTGAATGATCACCGGACTTTTCCCCCCCAACTCAAGGCTAACCGGAATTAAATTTGCCGAGGCGGCTTCCATGACCTTTTTACCCACCGTGGTACTTCCGGTGAAGAAAATGTAATCGAAAGGCAATGCCAGCAAGCCCGAGTTTTCCGCACGTCCTCCTTCCACAACCGTGCAGTATTCAGGTGGAAAACATTCCCGGATGATACGGGAGACGATTGATGAGGTTGCAGGAGAATACGCCGAAGGCTTTATAACGGCACAGTTTCCGGCAGCTATCGCTCCTACCAGGGGTTCCAGGGATAACAAAAGTGGGTAGTTCCATGGAGACATGATCAGGACCACTCCGTAAGGCTCTGCAATCCGGTAACTCTTTGCCGGAAATAGAGCCAGAGGAGTGCAGGCTTTTACGGGTTTACTCCATTTGCGGATGTGTTTTGAAACATAACGGATCTCTTCCTGGAGCACACTTATCTCGGTCATTTCCCCTTCGATGGCCGATTTATTCAGATCTGTGTGCAATGCTTCCAGGATCTCCGTTTTGAACCGGATGATGCATTCAGATAATTGCTTAAGAGCTTTGAGTCTGAATGACAGGTCACGGGTTTTTCCCGATAAGAAAAATGTACGTTGTGTTTCAAGTAGATCAGAAAAATTTTTCATGTCTTTTTGATGTCAGGGTTTTTCAAATATGGAAAAATTTTCTGAGATCGGTAACCTTTTTTAAACGAAAGTGAATGAACAAAAGAATGGCAGATATGGCTGTCATACATACCAGCATAATCAGGCTCCAGTGAAACGTTATCGTATTATTCATTTGCAGGGAAAGGATTCCTTCAGTACACATTCCCGCTACCGCAATGCCAAGCAGGATATATGCGATGATATTTACTCCCTTTTGTTTTGATTTTTTAATGATCAGGCTTAAGAGCAGTGTGATCAGATAAGCCGAAAACAGTAAAGGGATCCCTACGGTAAGGGCCCAGTCCAGTCGCTTATTCATAAGGTCAAGAAGGATGATCAGTACTGAATTGGTAATGTATCCGGAGATCAGCAGGGAAATGATCCTTGCATGCAGGAACACAACCAGGGAAATGTGTATTACCAGAGACAATCCTATGGTAATGGTATACTTGGACCAGGTAATATTCTTGTTGATGATCAGGTCAATTATGGTTGACGTGATCATTCCGGCAAGTAAAACAATAAGGGACAGGTCCCAGAACACCTTTCTTTTCTGAACATTTGAAAGCTCTTGAAAATCATACGTTTCATCCTTGTTGCTGCCGGATTCTTCGCTTAAAATATTCGTTTTATGTCCGCATAGGGGACAATAGTTCATGTTGACGTCCAGTTCTACGCCACACTTTTTACACACATTCATCATGGCAATTTCTATTATATGTTATGGCGACGGGAATCTTTTCCCCGGTCAGAAAGCGAAAAAAATTTTTTTCCAGTTCCTTGCTGCGTGTAATATTCCCAAAAGTAATGGTTATTTGCTCGTTAAAGCCTAACATTCCGCAGCTTACCCGTATCATTTTGTTGGGAGGCGGGGATATAACCATCAGGGATTCAATATGAGTGAGCATTGATGCGGGAAAACGAATTATGCCCAGGTTGGACAACACACCGCTGTATTGACTGCAACCCATGGTACGGTGATTGATCCGAAGTACCGGGTCTTTTATAAAAAGAGGAATGGCCCGGACAACAATTTTCCTTTCACTGCCTACGTTACGTGAAATAATCTTATTGATCAGTCTTGTGTCGGTTTCCAGCTGCATTTGATGAAAAACGGTTTTTACGATTTCATCAAAAGTATAGTGACCCAGTCCCGGATCAATTTCCGGCATCACAAACAGGGAGAAATTTCGCATGGATTTGCTGGGATAACTCTTGCGTAGGTTTACCGGTATCTGAATGCTCAGTTTTCCGGGCTTTTTCTTTCTGCGGTTGAATGCCGGGTTTTCCCATATCTGCTGTATTGCATAAAGATAAACGGCAGTAAGGTATACGGTAATGTTTACGCCTTTTTCCCTGGCTTTTTCTTTCAGTGCATCCACAGGTGTTGTTGCTGACAAGATCCCGAACCGGGGTTTCTGGTTTAAAGGGAACGGCAGGTGGTATGCTTTGGGTCTTCTGGCATTAACCGGGATGTTTTCTTTAAAGAAACGGTTGTAATCATCTTCAAATTCAGCCGGATCTGCTTTTTCCGAAGGATCAGGATATGCAAAATCCCCGGGAATTTCAATATCCCGGTTCAGAAAGTATTGTGCCAGCAAAGTCTTGAAATACTCCATGGCTCCTCCACCGTCGGTAAGTAAGTGGGAAAATTCGACACTTATCCTGTTATCGGCCGCCAAAACACGCATTAAAAGACCGTCTTTTGCAAATTTTCTGCATGGTACATCATGATCAAATACCACAGGAGTCGGTAACCGGCTGGATTCCAGGTAATACCAAAAAAAACCCTTCTTCAGGGTGACATGGTAATACGGGAAACGTTTTTCTATGGTCCGTACAGCGTTGAACAGACTTTTTATATGAATTTTATGCTTAAGGACAACCGAGATGCGAAAAACGTAGGTTACCTCGGAATTGCTAACAGCCGGAAATATCTTTGCGGCATTGTCCAAAGGGTACCAGAAACCTTTTCCTCTCATCAGGCTGGATCCCGGTTAAGATCGGACATCTTCCCCATGAAAAGAATAATGCCGGTACTTTTTTCTTTGATCACATAAACAAAAGAACGGTTTACATAAAAAGGAAGCGGATCATCGGGTTCAATGGCACTTTTTTCCACACCGACTACGGTTACTGCTGCAGCCTCCGTCCCTTCTTCATTGACCTCTACGTATGTTTTCTGTTTGACAAGACCAATATAAAGACCTCCAGAGGGAGACATATTGCTGAAATCGGCCATTCCTTCCATAAAGGGGATGATCATGCCCATGGCCTGCAAGGTAGGTATGAGGTCTTTCTCGTATTCAAAACGGAACTTTGGCATGGATACGGTCAGTTTTCGTTCAGAGTCTTTCAATTCCCTGGCTATAATATCCCATTTTTGGGTATTCATGAATTCTTTTATCATACGATCCACATGAACACCCGGTTTGGGGAGCATCAACACCATGGAGAAAGCTTCATTCCCGTAAGGAAGTTCAGCTACCTGGCAAAGTTCGTGATCAAGGTAAGGGAACGTTTCAGTCTGGAGCATAAAATCCGTTAACGGAGAAGACCCGTCATCTCCGTAAAAACGGTCGCTGTAAGAGGCCGCTTTATCAAAGGAATATGTCCATGTTCCCTTGAAATACAGGGCATTGATCAGATACATAACCATTGAAGGAGGTATCTCATCAATAATCTCATCAATTTTCCCGTTCGTTTTTGCAGCGCACCAGTCATTGATCGTTTGAATTGCCGTTGGGGAGAAAAAGTCCAATTCCTCTATTTGTGCCAGGTACCAGGTTCGGACAATGTCTTTGAATTTTTCATATACAGGAAAACCTTCCAGGATCCAGACCGAATTGGCGATACCCAACTCGGTCAGTTGATCGGCTTTTTTCAGTTCTGCAGACATTTTTTTGAAGAACCCGTTCATTTGTTCGTAAGTAAATTCTTCAAAACCAAGAACATCTTTCATTTGTGCTGCCGTTTCCCCGGCTGTTCCGTTGGCTGTCATGGATAAAGCCAGAGAGGTGCTCAAGGGAGAAATAAAATAATTTTTATCCTCGGTATTAACCTGTTGGAACAGATCAAAAGCGAAACGGTTGGCTTCCGCAGACAAAGCCTGTTCTGTTTTTGTCAGGATAATGTCCCGTCGCTGGTTAGTTTGTTGCGGCAACCGGTCACATCCGGAAAAGAATCCGGGCAGAACAAAAGCATATAACAGATATGTATAGAACCTGTATTTCATCAATTTAAAGATACATTTCCTGAACAAAACGTTGCATGATTTACTTCTCTTCCGGAAGGGAATACATACCTTCACGGGACAGCAGGTGGTTCAGGTTTGCCAGGTTGTATATGAGCACAGCCTGAACTACAGACGTATGTTCCTGGTATTCAGCAATACTCTTGGTGAAAAGATCCCTTTCTGTATGCCATATCTCTCTGTAGTTGAAGTTGTATCCTTTCACGTCACTGTCACGTAAGGAAACGGTAGGAACTCCGTGAATCGCAAAAACGGACGCATCAGTACCTCCGGTGCGTGTGGGTTTTGGACGGGTGGGAATGGTGTCTACGGAAAAAGGAAACTCGGGATTTATGGAAGATAAGTACCCGGATGCTTTCACAAAGTCTTCATACATGGCTGCGGGAACAGCTACGCCGCTGGCAGCAAGAGGGGCTCCGTCCCTGTTGAACAGGTTGGAAATTTTATCCAGTTTGTCTTTATGCTGTTCTACCCAGGCAGTAGCACCCAGAAGACCGAATTCTTCACCGGCAAACAATACAAAAAGTATGGAACGTTTGGGTTTGGCTCCGGCTACAGATAACAAACGGGCAGATTCCATGGCGGGAGTGACACCCACACCGCAGTCAACACCTCCCGTAGCTACGTCGTAAGAATCCAGGTGACCGCTAACCATAATATATTCATCCGGATAACGGGATCCTGTCATTTTGGCTACTACGTTGTGGAATTTTACGGGACCCGGGCGAAAATGGTTCCGGATGTCAAATTCAAGTTCTATGGGACGTCTTTCTTTAACCAGTTGGTAAATGTATTGGTACTGGTGTTCATCCAGTTTGATATCAGGAATGGTCGGCAGGTTTTCAAAAGAAGAATTTTCTCCAAAAACGGTTTCTTTGTCCCAAAGAGCCGTAATGGGGACAGGGGATGCCTGGATAAGACCCAGTATGCCTGCTTCTACCATTTGCCTGTAAAAGAGAGCGGGCTCATCTTCTGTTTTGCGAAGACTGTCTTTGAGTGCTTCCTGCATTTCATCCACATTCATCCGCCGGTCTCCCGAACGCGTTCTGTAACGGCGAATTACCTGGTTGTTATGAAGGGAAACCTCTTCATTCAGACGGATCAGGGAATCCCTTCTCAGGTCCGCTTTTTCGGTTCTTTCCACGGGCCATCCTGTGTTACTTCCTGTAATTAAGACCCAGGCTCCTTTAAGGACTCCTTTCATTCGGTCAAATTCGGCCTGGGTTTTTGGTTCAATAACCACGTGTCCCCGTTGAAGTCCTTTGGTTCCTGCAGTGTAGGAGGGGGTGGCAAAATGCAAATGAATGCCGTCACTTCCGGGAAATACGTCCCCGCATAATGTTCCAAACCAGGGGCCGCGACTGAACCCAACGCGGGTTTCACCGGCTTCTTCTATGGAAACTTCCAGTCCCCAGGATTCAAATTGAGAGGCTGTCCATTGAACAGCGGCATTGTAGGCGTCCGATCCTACCGGGCGTCCTCCTATGCGGTTTGACAAAACATCCAGATGGCACTGTGTTTTGTTGTTGAGCGTACCCTCTTCAATAATTCTTTTTACAACCGCATCCTGAGCGGTTGCCTGAGGGCAAATAGAAACAATACTTACTGCTATGAGCAAGCTGATTGATAAGGTTCTGTTTTTCATTATGAACTATTTTGGGAAAACAAGTGGAACAAATGTAGTGTTTTATATCTTTGCACCATGATCAAACTAAGGGAAATTATAAGTGCTTTCATGGTTTTGTTTGCCGTGATAGATATAACGGGATCAATTCCCATAATCCTTGATATGAAAGCCAAAGGCCGGAAATTTAAGCCTTTTATGGCTGCTGTCATTTCTACAGCGCTGATTTTCTTGTTCTTATTTGTGGGAGAAGCCATCCTGGGACTGTTCAGTGTGGACATTTCTTCGTTTGCCATAGCCGGATCCCTGGTTATTTTTGTGTTGGCAGTGGAAATGATCTTTGGTATTGAAATTTTCAAGAACGATGGTCCTCCGGATGCCGCTACCATTGTTCCCCTGGTTTTTCCGCTTATTGCAGGAACCGGGACCCTGACCACGGTGCTGTCACTACGTGCCGAGTACAGCCTGATCAACGTTTCTATTGCCATAGTACTTAATATGATCATTGTTTTCGTGGTTTTGCGTCACGTAGATTGGGCTGAAAAATTGCTGGGCAAAGGTGGTATTTATATCTTACGGAAATTTTTCGGAATCATATTATTGGCCATTTCGGTAAAACTTTTCGTTTCAAATATTTCCGTCTTATTTGGATGACTATGACAAGACACATGCTTATCTGTTTATTGGCAGGTATATTTTTGCTTTTCCCGGGTTGTGACAAGAAAGATCCTTCCGGTCCCGGAACGGATCCCGTTGATCAGCCTGACTGGATAGTCGGAGCCGATCTTTCGCTGGTAACCAGATTGCAAATGGCCGGGGCCGTTTACCGCGATTACCAGGGACAAAATGTGGAAGTACTCTCGTTTTTCCGGGAAAGGGGATTCAATTACATGAGAATTCGCCTGTTTGTGGATCCCGATCTGCAATCAACAGCCTGCCAGGACCTGGCTTATGTTAAAGATCTGAGTCTGAAAGCCAGGAACATGGGATTCAAAATATTGTTGGATTATCATTATTCAGATACGTGGGCCGATCCGGGCAAACAATACAAGCCTGCAGCCTGGGCAGGTCTGAATGCGGATCAACTGGCAGAAAAAATTTATACCTACACAAAAGAAACATTGCTTGCCCTGGTAAAAATTCAGGCTACTCCCGATATGATCCAGATAGGCAATGAAATAACAAGCGGTATGTTATGGGATTCGGCTCGTGCCGATGTGTGGTCTGAGCAATGGAACACTGCGGGAAGGTGGTCTTATTTATGCCGTATCCTTTCACAGGCATCCAGGGCTTGTAGGGAAACATGCCCGAATTCATGGGTAATGATCCATACCGACAGGGGAGGAGACCGGCAAACAGCCCTGAAGTTTTACAACCAGATGGAGATCCATAACGTGGATTACGACATCATTGGGTTGAGCTATTACCCGTTTTGGCACGGTCCTCTATCAAACCTTCGTTCCTGCCTGGAAGGCCTCCGGATGAATTTTCCCGACAAAAAAGTAAACCTGGTAGAAGTGGCTTTTCCCAACAATCCGTGGGGTATTCCGGATAATGCGGGTTACACCCCGGAATATGCGGCATCGCCTCAGGGTCAAAAGAAATTCATGGAAGATTTTATTGATACGATCAGGGATTTTTCCAATGTAAACGGATTCATGTACTGGTATCCGGAAGAGACTTACATTCCATCGGGTAACATCCTTACACTTCACAGAGGTGTATTCGACATCCAAACCGGTAATGCCTTACCGGTTATGGATACCTTCAACCGTTAACATATAGGAAAACGTTTCAGGCTTTATTGTCGGAGCCAAGTACGTTCACTACTTTGTGTTTGTACAACTCTTTGAGTTTATCACGGGCCGGTCCCAGGTATTTGCGCGGGTCAAATTCTTCGGGTTTTTCGGCCATGACTTTACGGATGGCTGCGGTCATGGCAAGCCGGCCGTCGGAGTCAATATTGATCTTGCATACGGCAGAACGTGCGGCCTTCCGGAGTTGATCTTCCGGGATGCCAATGGAATCTTTCAGTTTCCCTCCGTAATGGTTTATTTCGGCAACTATATCCTGGGGAACACTGGAAGAACCGTGCAGAACAATGGGGAATCCGGGGATACGTTTTTCGATCTCGGCCAGGATGTCCAGGCGGATTTCGGTTTTTTGTCCCGGTTTGAATTTGTAGGCTCCGTGGGAAGTACCTATGGAAATGGCCAGGGAATCGACTCCGGTACGTTTTACAAAATCTTCCACTTCTTCCGGTTGTGTGTAGGTGTGGTGTTCGGCTTTCACGTCGTCTTCTACGCCGGCCAGAACACCCAGTTCTCCTTCCACTGTTACATCGTATTGGTGGGCATATTCCACAACACGGCGGGTCAATTCCACATTTTCTTCGTAAGAAAGGTGGGATCCGTCTATCATAACCGATGAAAAGCCGTATTCTATACAGTTTTTACACAATTCAAAAGAATCGCCGTGGTCCAGGTGCAATACGATGGGAATGGCATGTCCCAGCTCTTTTGCGTATTCTACGGCTCCCTGTGCCATATAACGAAGAAGTGTCTGATTGGCGTATTTGCGGGCGCCACTGGATACCTGGAGAATGACCGGTGATTTTGTTTCCACGCAGGCACTGATGATGGCCTGCATCTGTTCCATATTGTTAAAATTGAAAGCGGGGATGGCATAACCGCCCTTGACGGCCTTGGCAAACATTTCTCGTGAATTTACAAGGCCCAGATCTTTGTATGATACCATATTTTAGAATTTAATATTTGATGTTTTCCTTTATTCAATTTACAAAGATAAGACTTTTAGCGTATATTTGAGAGTGATAAAGTTATAATTGTAATGAAACCTTACATACTTCAGGAAACCAACTGGCATACGGTTAAGGACACAGAATACCGGGTAGCTGTGCTTCCCTGGGGAGCGACCGAAGCCCACAATTACCACCTTCCATACGGGACCGATACATACCTGGCCACCGAGGTGGCACAACGCAGTGCGGCCCTGGCCTGGGAACAAAATGTTAAGGCACTGGTGTTGCCTTCCATGGCCTATGGTGTCAATTCAGGGCAAATGGACATCCCTTTTTGCATGCATATGAATCCTTCCACACAACAGCGCATTCTGGAAGATATTGTGACCGTGCTTTTGCATCATGATATCAACAAACTGGTCATATTGAACGGACACGGAGGAAACGCTTTTCAAAACGCCATCCGGGAAATGGAACTTCGTTTTCCGGAAGTGCTCATTGCCATGGTAAATTGGTGGCGGGTACGTCCCGTGTCCCAGTATTTTGAGTTTCCGGGAGATCATGCCGATGAAATGGAAACGTCCTCAATGATGACACTCTGTCCCGGGCTGGTCCTTCCCCTTGAAAAAGCAGGACCCGGAAAAGAGCACCGTTTCAGATTGAAGGGCCTGCGCGAAAAATGGGCCTGGATACCCAGGCGGTGGATCTATACAACCGACGATACCGGAGTAGGGGATCCGTCGGCTTCCACACCTGAAAAAGGAGAGAAATTTTTAACTGATTGTATAAAAGAAATCGCGGGATTCCTGGTAGAGTTTGCAGGTATTGAAAAAATGGAGGATCTGTATGAGCAATAAGAAAGCCCTGATCTTTTCAGCTCCTTCGGGTGCCGGAAAATCGACCGTTGTGAATCATTTAATGGAAACGTTTCGAAACCTGGACTTTTCCATTACCGCCACTACCCGGCCAAAACGGGGAAACGAAGAAAACGGGAAAGAGTATTATTTCATTTCCGGGGATGAATTCCGGGAACTTATTCAGCAGGATGCTTTTGTGGAATGGGAAGAAGTCTACAAAAACAGGTATTACGGAACGTTGAAACTGGAACTGGAGCGTATTTGGAACGGGAATAAAATAGCTGTTTTTGACGTAGATGTGAAAGGAGGGATCAATCTGAAAAAGAAATTCGGAAAAGATGCGTTATCTGTATTTGTGGCTCCTCCATCCCTGGACGTTTTGCGCGAAAGACTCACCAAAAGAGGAACCGATTCGGCACGTGCCATTGAGGAACGGTTGGCAAAAGCCTCTGTAGAAATGGAAGACGCCAGGCATTTTGATGTAGTTTTGGTGAATGATCGCCTTGAAGATACACTGGATAAGGCTACCGAGATAGTAGCCGCTTTTTTGAGCTGACATGATTACGTGCGGTTTATATTTTGGTTCATTCAATCCGTTTCATATTGGACATCTGGCTATAATCAATTACCTGGTGTCTTTTACGGATCTGCACGAGGTTCGTTTGGTTGTTTCTCCGCACAATCCTCTGAAGGATATTGAAATGTATGCCCCCGGTAATCCTTCTTCACGTTTGGAACATATCCGGGATATAATGAAAGAAAAAAAACTGCCGGTTGCCGTTTCAAATGTTGAATTTCATTTGCCTGAACCGCTTTATACCATTCACACATTGCGTTACCTGCAGAAAACAGAGCCCGGCCTGTATTTTATTCCGGTGATAGGAGGGGATAACCTGGCCGTTATTGAACAATGGCATGAATGGGAAACCATCCTGAAGGAATTTGTTATTTATGTATATCCCCGGCAGGGAGTGGACCACCGGGCTTTGTGTGACCAATACAAACGTATTGCAAAAAAATTAGTTTTATTGCCTGCTCCTGAAATCACAATATCATCCACATTTATAAGGGACGGGCTAAAATCGGGGAAAAATATGAACGGTTACCTGGTTTAAAAAGATCACATCATGAATGTTTACAGGACACAGGACATCAGGGCTATAGACAGTCTTTTCATGGAAAAAACAGGGGAGACTGAAAAACAGTTGATAGCCAGGGCTGCTCGTGCTTTTGTACAGGAATTTCTTCAGCAGGAGAAGGTCCCCGGCAATGTATTAGTAGTGGCCGGTCCCGGGAATAACGGGGCCGATGCGCGTTCCATTGCGAAATTGCTTACAGAAAACGGGTGGCAGGTTCAGCTTATGGATTTTGCCGGGCCATTGGCTGAGAGCGAACAGGATGTCATTTGGCAGGGCCTTTTATCCGGATTCAAGCGGGGTACAGTAGTTATTGACGGACTGTTCGGTTCAGGTCTGACGCGGCCTGTAACCGGACGTTACTACCGGATCATTGAAGGTCTTAACAACCTGAACACAAAAGTTTATGCCGTGGATATCCCTTCCGGATTGCCCGGGGAAGGATTGCCGGACCCCTCCGGAGCCATTGTCCGTGCAAACGTGACATATGCGTTCCAGTTCCCCAAATTCTCCTTCTTTTTTGCCGAGGCTTATCCTTACACGGGAGAATGGAAAGTGCTTGATATAGGGATGGGCAGCATGGACTACCCGGGAGTGGAATGTCCGTTTGTAATGACCACCCCTGATTTCTTTAATGAGCATTTCCCGGGGAAACGCCATCCTTTTTCCTACAAAAACAAGTTCGGACACGCGTTGCTTATTGCCGGGAGCCGGGGTAAGATGGGGGCGGCCCTGCTGGCTGCAAAATCCTGCCTGCGCACTGGAGCGGGATTATTGACGGTTCATATTCCTTCTGCCGTTGAAGGTGCTTTTTACACTTCCCTGCCGGAAGCCATGCTTTCGGTGGACAGACGCACAGACGTAACAGGCGATCTGCCCGGAGGGCTGGTTCACGGGAAAATTGAATTTTCAGCGATCGGAGCCGGTCCCGGTATGGGAACCGCCTCGGAAACCTCGGGACTCATGGGTCAATTGCTGGGTATACTCAATGAAATGAAACCGGCCCCGTCTCTGCTGCTGGATGCCGATGCGCTGAATACCATCTCGGCAAATCCGGTGATGATGTCTCTGATCCCTGCAGGAACCGTGATCACACCGCATCCGGGTGAATTTGACCGGCTTGCCGCCGCCTTTGGAGAATCAAAGGCAAAAAACGGTCAGGAAAGGGCCATGCAGGCGGTGAAAATGGCGCGGGAAAGGGGTCTTGTAGTTGTGTTGAAAGGAAGGTATACACTGACTGCTACCCCCTCGGGACCTCATTGGTTTAATACCACCGGAAATCCGGGAATGGCCACTGCAGGGAGCGGCGATGTACTGACAGGGATTATCCTGGGATTGCTGGCGCAGGGCTATGAGCCCTCCCTTGCTGCGGTACTGGGGGTCTATCTGCACGGAAAGGCCGGAGATAAAGCAATAACTTCCGGCGCACATACGTTTCTCATGGCCGGGGATTTGATCAAAAACCTTTAATGACTAAAGATTTCGTACACATCGGATGCTGAATCCATCAGTTTTCCATTCCCAGTTGCGGTAAACTAATTCGTAGTACTGTGCCAACTCCCGGAACCAGGCAACATCATCTGAGGATCCCTCTGTCATTTCAGAAGAAGTCCACCATACGGCAACGTCTCCAAGTCCATCGTAGTATCCGCCTCCTAAAAGCCCACCGCCGGGAAGGGCAGCAAAACCGAAGTTATCAGTGCCATCGTGTGTGCCGCCCGAGGACCATCGTGGATGTATGGATGTGTTACAATTACCCCCTAAAGAGGAATTGACTTTACGGCAGGATTTTAACATAATTCCCAGGTTTTCCTCCGTTGCCTGGCTGTTAGAGGCGATCAAATAATCTGTGAATTGAGTCCATTCATCATCACTGGGTACATGCCAGTCTTCAGGGCACAACCCTTTGTTACTGGTTGCTGCATATCAATTATACAACAGACCATAGGCTTCCCCCATGCTCTCATTGTTGTCATAAATGGTATAAGCACCATTTGTTGTGTTATCCCATTCACTCTGGCTCAAACCCGTGGGGATGGCGTCGCCGTTTCTGTATCGGGTCACCTTAAGGTTCTCTGCCATCCATTCCTGGGAACCTACGGTAATGGTTTGATAGGTGTTGCCTTCAATATCGGTTATGTTGCCTTTAACATGACCGTTGTTGTCACCGTTATCCTTTTTGTGACATGCAGATGCAAGGAACAGAATCAGGCCAAGGGGGATGACCAATGACAACCTGAATAATCCGGGGTTTTTCATGATGTTAATCTTTAATACAACGTACTGAATACCCGTGCCGCTTGTGGTAATAATATTGTGGAGCGTGGGTATTGTTGAATATGGCCTGTGCAAACCAGGCCTCGTTCATATCATTGGGGGTACTGCTCCACCAGCATCCAGTTTTTTCAATGAGATAGAACAAACCATCTGTTGCGAAACGGTAGCCGCCAGGTAGGGCCGAAAATCCATTTTGGTTGGTTGCCCCGGAGTTGGGATCTAACCAATGACTGGTTCCTGCTTCTTTCATGTTGCCACCGGCAACTTCCTGGCCACCAAAATAATCTATGAGTGTTGTCCACTCATTTTTGTCAGGCACATGCCAACCTTCCGGACAAAGAACTTTTATTCCGTCACTTTCAAAATTCACGGCATACCAGTTGTAAAGGCAACCGTATACTACCATGTTTGCGGGATTATTATCATAACTGCAATAGGCAGGTGTGGATAGATTGCTCCAATTATCAGAACCGGTAACCTGTGGTATGGAAATGCCGTTGCGGTAATGAGTCACTTTTAGGTTTTCTTTCATCCAAACCTGGGTCCCGATGGTTATTGTTCTATAAACATTCCCGTCAAAATCAGTGACGTCTGAAACAATGTCACCGTTATCCTTTTTGTGACATGCAGATGTAAGGAACAGAATCAGTCCAAGCGGGATGACCAATGACAACCTGAATAAGTTTGTTTTTTTCATGGCCTTTACGTGTTGTTTAAGGGAAGAAATATACATATTATTTTACTGAAAAACAAATAATTGTATGTTTTTCACGATAGGTAGAGGGGATCGGAAATTTTGGAAATACTATTGAACTTCCAGAGGTCTTATTTTAAAAGGATCCCAGGGGGCTGTGATCACAAGCGGTTTTTTTTTAACAGGATGATCCAGGGCTACACGGTGGGCGTGCAGGGAAATGCTACCGTCGGGATTGGAACGGCGGGCCCCGTATTTAAGGTCTCCTTTAATGGGACAACCTATGGCCGCTAACTGGCAACGGATCTGGTGGTGTCTGCCCGTAAACAGCTCAATTTCCAGCAGGTGGTACTTATGGGTGCTTTCCAGGTACCTGTAACGTAATCTGGCTTCGCGGGCTCCTTCTGCAGGGGTTTCCCGGGCGTATGATTTGTTTTGTTTTTCATTACGGGTAATATAGTGTGTAAGCAGGGCGCTGTCTGCCGGAGGTCTTTTGGAAACCAATGCCAGGTAGGTTTTATGTACTTCCCCCTGGCGGAACATATGGTTAAGGCGTTCCAGTGCTTTGGATGTTTTTGCAAAAATGCAGATGCCGCTCACGGGCCGGTCCAGGCGGTGGGGTACACCCATGAATACATTGCCCGGTTTCAGGTCTCTTTCCTTAATATAAGCTTTTAAAATTTCACTCAGGGGCGTGTCACCGGTCTTGTCTCCCTGTACGATCTCTCCGGGAAGTTTACTCACTACAAGAAGGTGGTTGTCTTCGTAAAGGATGCGTTGTGCGATAGGGGTGTCTGCTAGATATGACATAGTGACAAAGATAATCATTCCTTCAAACTGCCAACCTGTCAGGAAATCTCTTTTGGCATAACTATTGAGCAAGTCAGGACAGAATTCGGGAATTATTAAATATTAAAAATAGTATTATGGGAAAAATTATTGGTATAGACTTGGGAACCACCAACTCGTGCGTTGCCGTTATGGAAGGGAACGAACCGGTTGTTATCATTAATTCGGAAGGCAAACGGACTACTCCATCGGTTGTCGCCTTTGCGGACAACGGAGAACGTAAGATTGGTGATCCGGCCAAACGTCAGGCTATTACAAATCCCCACAGAACCATTTATTCTATCAAGCGTTTTATGGGGGAAACATTCGATAAAGTAGCCCTGGAACGCAACAGGGTAACTTATGTTGTGGAAAAGGGAGACAACAACACACCCCGGGTGAAAATTGACGAGCGTTTATATACACCCCAGGAGATTTCTGCCATGGTACTGCAGAAAATGAAAAAGACGGCAGAAGATTTTTTGGGACAGGAAGTGACCGAAGCTGTGATAACCGTTCCTGCATATTTCAGTGATTCACAACGTCAGGCCACCAAGGAAGCCGGAGAAATTGCCGGTTTGAAAGTGCGTCGTATAATCAATGAACCTACTGCGGCTGCATTGGCTTATGGCCTGGACAAGATGAACAAAGACATGAAGGTAGCCGTATACGATCTGGGTGGCGGTACTTTTGATATTTCCATCCTGGAACTGGGAGACGGTGTATTTGAAGTAAAATCCACCAACGGGGACACGCACCTTGGCGGTGATGATTTTGACCAGGCCGTGATCGACTGGCTGGCAGAAGAATTTGCTTCTGACAACAGCGGACTGGACCTGCGTAAAGATCCCATGGCTTTGCAACGTCTGAAAGAAGCGGCCGAAAAAGCCAAGATCGAACTCTCCAGTCAGAATTCCACAGAGATCAATCTGCCTTATATCATGCCCGTTGACGGTGTTCCCAAACACCTTGTAAAAACTTTGTCAAGGGCGAAATTCGAACAATTGATAGACAACCTGGTACAACGTACCATGGAGCCTTGCAAAAAAGCCTTGTCGGATGCCGGTTTGAAGGCTTCGGATATTGATGACGTAATATTGGTGGGTGGTTCAACACGTATTCCGGTAATTCAGCAGCTTGTACATAAATTTTTTGGAAAAACCCCTAACAAGAGCGTCAATCCGGACGAAGTGGTTGCCGTGGGTGCAGCCATACAGGGCGGTGTACTTTCAGGTGATGTGAAAGACGTTTTGTTGCTTGATGTTACACCGCTGAGCCTGGGTATTGAAACCCTGGGTGGTGTGATGACAAAATTGATTGAAGCCAACACCACCATACCTACCAAAAAATCACAGGTGTTTTCCACTGCCAGCGACAATCAGCCTTCGGTTGAGATCCATGTCTTGCAGGGGGAACGTCCCCTGGCCAGGGACAACAAGACCATCGGACGGTTCCATCTGGACGGAATAGCTCCTGCTCCCCGCGGAGTTCCTCAAATAGAAGTTTCTTTCGACATAGATGCCAACGGTATTTTGAATGTCTCGGCAAAAGATAAGGGAACCGGGAAAGAACAAAAGATCCGTATTGAAGCTTCCTCGGGCCTTACCGAAGATGAGATCAAAAAAATGAGGGACGAGGCAAAAGCCAATGAAGATGCCGATAAAAAGGAGAAAGAACGTATAGATAAGATCAACGAAGCCGATAGCCTGATCTTCCAAACAGAGAAACAGTTGAAGGAATACGGTGATAAATTGCCTGCAGACAAAAAAGCGCCTATTGAAGAAGCTTTGGAAAATCTCAAAAAAGCTCATAAATCGCAGGATCTTACAGCTATTGACAGCGCCCTGGAGGCCATGAACAAAGCCTGGCATGCCGCATCCGAGGAAATGTACAAAGCTTCTCAGGCATCTGGTCAGGGACAGCAACAGCAACAGCAACCTCCGTTTGAAGGGCAGCAGCCCGGAAACGGTGGCAGTGATTCAGGCAATGACGAAGGAGAAGTAAAGGATGTAGATTTTGAGGAGGTAAAATAAAATGGCTGAAACAAAGACAAAGAAACATCAGGCCCATAACGGGCCTGATGTTGATCATTTAGAACAGCAACAGCAGGAGCAACAGCAGGAGTCACAACAAGCAGAAGAGCCTCAGCAGGCAGAAGAGCCTCAGCAGGCAGAAGAGTCTCAACAGGAATCCGGTTTGCAGAAAAAACTGGATGAGACAAACGACAGACTGTTGCGCCTACAGGCCGAGTTTGACAATTACCGGAAGCGCACGGCCAGGGAACGGCTGGAACTTGTTTTGACAGCTTCCGAAGAGGTGATCAAAGGGATGCTGCCCGTGCTGGATGATTGCCAGCGAGCGCTTTCCACTCTGGAACAGCTGGAAAATGCAGATCCGCATTCCGTGGAAGGTGTCCGGCTGATCTACAACAAGCTCCTTACCTTTTTACAGGGAAAAGGGCTGCAGATCATAGAAGCCAAAGGAAAGTCCCTGGACACGGACTTTCATTGTGCCATAGCCAAAGTGCCTGTTAAAGAAAAAAAGATGAAAGGAAAGATCATTGAGGTGGCATTGGAAGGATATACACTTAACGGAAAAGTAATCAGGTTCGCTAACGTAGTAGTGGGCGAATAGACAGCATTATGGCCAAAAGAGATTATTACGAGGTTCTGGGAGTAGATAAAAACGCATCTGCCGAGGAAATAAAAAAAGCGTACCGCAAAAAAGCCCTGCAATACCATCCCGATAAAAATCCGGGAGATAAAACCATGGAGGATAAATTCAAGGAGGCTGCCGAGGCTTATGACGTACTGAGCGATCCGTCAAAAAAATCCAGGTACGACCAGTTTGGTCATGCCGGCGTAGACGGAATGGGAGCAGGCGGACCCGGCGGGTTCCCCGGAGGTTTTACCATGGACGATATTTTTTCCCGTTTTGGGGATATATTCGGTGAGGCTTTTGGCGGAAGTCCCTTCGGAAGTGCGTTCGGCGGACGTTCCAATCCCAGGCGGGGGGTACGTCGGGGTTCAGACATACGCATTCGCGTAAAGCTGACATTGAAAGAAATCGCTTACGGTACCAATAAGGTAGTCAAGATCAACAAACTTAAAACGTGCAATCATTGCGGCGGGAAAGGAGCTGTTTCCGAGTCGGATACGAAAACGTGTCCCACTTGTAACGGATCGGGGGTCTTTACCCGGATTACCCATACGTTTCTGGGACAAATGCAGAGTTCCAGCCCCTGTCCTGCCTGTCACGGGGAAGGAAAGATCATTGTGAATCCGTGTCCGGTTTGTAAAGGCGAAGGTGTGGTCAAGGAAGCCGAGGAAATATCGTTCTCCATTCCAAAAGGCGTGGAAGAAGGAATGCAGCTGACCATCAGCGGGAAAGGGAATGCGCCCAAACGCGGCGGGGTGAATGGCAATCTGCTGGTAGTGATCGAAGAAGAACCGCATCCCGAATTGCAGAGGGACGGCCACGATCTGATCTATACCTTGTTTGTATCCTATGCTCAGGCAGCCTTGGGAGATGATGTGGAAATTCCGACCATTGACGGTAAAGTCAAAATTAAAGTGGATCCCGGAACGCAAAGCGGTCGCATATTGCGCCTCAGGGGCAAAGGACTTCCCGATGTGAACGGTTACGGGACCGGCGATCTGCTGGTATTTGTGCAATTATGGACTCCAAAGAAACTCAGCAAGGAAGAAAAAGAATTGTTTTCCAAACTGAAGGATTCCCCTAACTTTGCTCCTAATCCCAACAAAGAAGAAAGAAATTTCTTTGACCGGATGAAAAAAATGTTTTCGTGATGGTCTCTCGTTTGAAACGCATACCGGTGCTCATTATAGCATTCGGTTTCGTTTTTGTATCACTTTGGGCGCAGGAAAAAGATCTGGCAGGCTATTACGCTTCCCCCCTGGCCATAAAACCGCTTACTTTAAGCGGGAGTATGGGTGAGTTTCGTGCTACCCATTTTCATACAGGCTATGATTTTCGAGTAGGCAGTGTTTCCGGAACTCCCGTTTATGCAGTTGCAGATGGCTATGTTTCCAGGATTACTGTTTCTCCCGGAGGATACGGGAATGCATTGCAGATCACCCACCCCAACGGAACCGTTTCGCTTTACGGACACCTGGAATCATTTGCCCCGGACATTGCTGACTATGTGGAAGAAGAGCAATACGCCGGACAACAGTTCGGTATAGCGCTGGATTGCCCTCCTGAAAGGTTCCCCGTACATAAGGGACAACAAATAGGCAGGGCTGGAAATTCGGGGGATTCGGCAGGTCCGCATTTGCATTTTGAGATCCGTTACAGGGATTCCCTTTTGTCAGCTTCTCATATCACTGCCAACCTGATCCGTCATGGCGTTTATGAGTTTGAGGACACTTTGCCGCCGGAATTCAGGACCATACAGTTTTACGGTTACAGTACCGATCCGGAAGGGATCGCCCAAACGCGCCTGACAACCGGTTTTACAGGGAACAGGAATCACGTTGCCGTTAATGTGGCTGATACCTTTTTTGTGGCCGTAGATGCCATAGACCGGATGAACAACACCTGGTCGCGGATGGGTATAGAAAAATGGGAGGTATTCCTGGATACAACGTGTGTTTACAGGTATTTTAACCGGGACCTTCCCCTGGAACATACCAGGTACATATTATCCCTGGTCTATTATCCGGAACGGACCACGAACGGAAATAGTTTGCTCAAAACATGGGTGGAACCGGGCAACGTGATGACAGAAAACCGTATTGAAGCTCCCTCCAGGGGGTTGTTCTCTTTAAACGACACCCTTGATCACATACTGTCCATATTAATACATGACGGTGCCGGAAACACGGCTAAACGCAGTTTTACTGTCAGAAAAAAGAGCGGAATGGATATCCTGGTGGCTAACAGGGCCCAAATGCATGCCATTTTGCAAACACCCGGATTGCCGGAAGAATACGAACAGCGTTTTTCTTGGGATACGACTAATGTTATGACAACCAGGGATGTCAATATAAAAATTCCGGGAAGGGCTTTGTATAAAGACATCATGTTCCGGGCCACACGTGTGGATTCACTGGAGTGGTGTCTGCATAGTGCGGAAGAACCGCTACATTTACCCATGCAGGTTCAATGGAAAGTCCCGGCTTCTGTTCCCGATTCGCTTTACGAAAAAGTTGTGGTTTTGCGTCAATCGGACAAGGGGCGTGACCCCCATATGTTGGCAGCCGATCCGCGCCTCTGGAGATCCGTTGGCGGGGTTTGCAGGGATAGTATGGTTTCTTTTCAAAGCAATGCCTTTGGACGTTTCCGGATAGATGTGGATACCATTCCTCCTTCAGTGAGTGCTTCTTTTGGAAAAGGGGCTGATCTTCGTGGACACAGAAGTGTTTATTTCACTATTAAAGATGAATGTTCCGGAATACGATCCTATAACCTGACCATTGACGGAAAATGGGTGTTGGGCATATACGACGGAAAACGTTCACGTGTTACATGTATGTTTGATCCTTCGAGGATTTCAAAAGGTATCAAACATAAACTCACTTTACTGGTAGTGGATCAGAAAAATAATAGTACAGAATATAATACTGAATTCGTATGGTAACTTTTAATCCGCAAGAGGGTATTACTGCTCTGGGGCTTATGTCCGGCACTTCACTGGACGGTCTGGATCTGTGCCTGGCACATTTTACGTTGAAAAACAGAGCGTGGTCTTATAAGATAGCATGTGCAGATGCAGTCTCGTATCCGGAGGAACTCAAAAAAGCCCTGGCAACAGCACAATCCATGACAGCATTGGAATACGCGCGCTTACATTCCGATTACGGCATATACCTTGGTGAGCAGGTAAAAGCGTTTATGGATAGATTCCACGTTAAACCCCAATTGGTGGCATCTCACGGCCATACGATCTTTCACCAGCCTTCCATCCGGCTTACAAGCCAGATAGGCAGCGGTGCCGGAATAGCTGCAGAAAGCGGCGTTCCCGCGATCTGCGATTTCCGGACTACCGATGTGGCACTTCACGGACAGGGAGCTCCCCTGGTCCCGGTCGGTGACAGGTACCTGTTTGGAGATTTTGATTACTGCCTTAACCTGGGCGGTTTTTCCAACATATCTTCCGAAGGACCCGGCGGAACAAGAAAGGCGTATGATATTACCGCAGTAAATTACGTCCTGAACCATTATACACGGCAAACAGGGGAGGATTATGACAAAGACGGGAACCGTGCCCGGCGAGGAAACGTGAACCATACGGTTTTGGATGCGCTTAACCGACTTCCTTTTTATGAGCAGACCGGCCCAAAATCCCTGGGCAGGGAGTGGGTGGAAGGGCAGGTACTTCCGCTGATCGATTCGTTCGGGATGACAACGGACGATATTCTGGCCACGTATTGTGAACACATAGCCGTACAAACCTCTTATCACGTACGACCCGGATCAAAGGTGCTGGTCACAGGCGGCGGGGCTTTCAATAGATATTTGATGGAGCGTATGGCAGCGGTGGCAGAAAAGGTAAATTTCCATATTCCCGATGATCTTACGGTAAATTTCAAAGAAGCCCTTATCTTTGCATTTCTGGGCGTTTTGTATGTAAGTGACATCCCGTCCTGTTTGTCATCGGTGACCGGAAGCCTGCACGATAATATCGGCGGGGCGGTG
>JBAZHT010000019.1:0-28492 GCA_041652255.1 Bacteroidales bacterium | reverse complement strand
ATCCGACAGGCCACGCCGTGAAGGCGGGTACCAATCCGACAGACCACGTCGTGAAGGCGGGTACCAATCCGACAGGCCACGCCGTGAAGGCGGGTACCAATCCGACAGACCACGTCGTGAAGGCGGCTACAAGGCAGAAAGATCGCGTAAACCGGGTTTCAAAAAACCCTATAAGAAAGAAGTGTCAGCCCCGGAACCCAAGCAACCTAAAGTCCCCGGAGAAGTCAGACTTAACAAATTCATTGCCAACTCGGGACTTTGTTCCCGCCGGGAAGCCGATACGTTCATCACCACAGGACTGGTAACAGTCAACGGAGAAGTGGCAGACCAACTCGGCATTAAAATAAAACCCGAAGATGATGTAAGGGTCAACGGAGAACGCATCAAAGGCGAACCCAAAACATACATTATCATGAACAAGCCCAGGGGTTTTGTGACAACCATGAATGATGACCATGCAGAAAAATCGGTCATGGACCTGATTGCCGGACAATGTGAGCAACGCGTATACCCTGTAGGAAGACTGGATAAATCTACTATGGGTGTTCTTATATTCACCAACGACGGGGACCTTACAGAAAAACTGACACATCCGTCATACAACCGTAAAAAAATATACCAGGCCCGACTGGATAAGAATCTGAAAAAATCAGATATGGAACAGTTGGTTCAAGGTGTTGAACTGGAAGACGGACTTATGCAGGTAGACATGATCTCATACATAGACAATGACGAAAAAGAAATAGGTCTTGAGATCCACTCGGGTAAAAATCGTGTAGTCCGTCGTTTGTTTGAAGCACTGGGTTATAAAGTAAAAAAACTGGATCGCGTATATTTTGCGGGCCTTACCAAAAAGAGTCTCAAGCGCGGGCAATGGCGTTTTCTTTCTCAGGACGAGATCAATATGCTGAAAACGGGATTCTACGAATAACGTATTAATGACACATAAAGCAGGTTTTGTAAATATAATCGGCAATCCCAATGTCGGGAAGTCTACCCTGATGAATGCCCTGGTAGGTGAAAAATTATCCATCATCACCTCAAAGGCCCAAACAACACGTCATCGTATTATGGGTATAGTAAACGAACCGGACTACCAGATCATTTATTCCGACACGCCCGGTATTCTTAAGCCCAATTACAGGTTGCAGGAAAATATGATGCAATTTGTAGACGCCGCCCTGGGAGACGCCGATATTATTCTATATGTGACGGATGTTGTGGAAACGGTTACCAAAAATCCCGAATACATCCAAAAGCTCAATCTTATCACAATTCCTGTCCTGATCGTGCTCAATAAAATTGACAAAAGCTCCCAGGAAGAAGTAATGGCATTATTGGAACAATGGCAGTCTTTGGTCCCCAAAGCCGAATTGTTTCCCGTAAGTGCGTTGGAACGCTTTAACCTGGAAGCTCTTTTTTCCCGTATCCTGGAATTATTGCCCGAGTCTCCTCCCTGGTTTGAAAAAGACCGGTTTACAGATAAGAGTCTGCGGTTTTTTGCTTCCGAGATCATCCGGGAAAAGATCTTTCTCAATTATTCACAGGAAATTCCATACAGTGTGGAAGTAACTATAGAGGAATTTATTGAGAACGACCAAAGGTATAACATACGTGCCGTTATTAATGTAATGCGTGATTCCCAGAAAGGGATCCTGATAGGAAAACAAGGCAGTGCCCTTAAGCGCGTTGGCACACAGGCACGCCTTGATATGGAAGATTTTTTTGAGAAAAAAGTATTCCTGGAGTTATTCGTCAAAGTCGTTCCCGATTGGCGCGAGAACAAGACCAGACTCAGGCAGTTCGGTTACTAACGGAGCATACAAAACTTCCAAAGCTTTTTGAAGAACGTTGTCAATTTTTCCCAGGTACGGGTAAAAACCCTTGTCCTCAAGGCGCGTATTCCTTCCTATATAAGCTTTGATTTGGGTCATGAGTATATCCCCACACTCATTCCATTGTGGTGACACCGGGTTAATTCCCTGATTACGCAGGTAAGCTAAAAAATCCTGCGTGAGAGATGTTTGGGCAAAAAATGCTTCCAACTCCTCCAGGTTTTTTATTGATTGTAGCCCTTTTCTGTGACGATCGGCGTAATCCATACTGAAACGAATTGGCAGGTTCTGCCTGGAGATTCGCAGGTACAGATCGTTTACTCCTGCCGTATCCAAGGGAACAAATACATCGGGTATGATACCGCCACCACCGTACAGTACTTTTCCTGCGGAAGTTGTATAACGCAATGAATCGTTTTTGGGAATGGAATCCTCCTGCATCAACTCTCCGTTCCTGTAACGATCAATCAGATCGTAAGCGTATTCCTGTGTGTTATTTCCGTATGGTTTCTGAATGGACCTTCCCAAAGGAGTATAAAAACGGGCGACTGTCAGACGCAACCCTGAATTGTCAGAAAAATAAACAGGTTCCTGGACCAATCCTTTCCCGTAGGAACGTCTTCCCACTATGGTTCCCCTGTCGTTATCCTGCAAAGCGCCGGCCATGATCTCGGAAGAAGAAGCCGAAGCCTCATTTATTAAAACGGCCAATGGCATGTCGTAACAAAAACCGCGTTTTTTAGTGTAAAAATCCTGTCTTTCCCGGTGAGTACCTTCCGTATATACGATTAGTTTATTTTCATCCAGGAATTCTCCGGTAATTTTCAGTGCCTGATCCAGGTATCCTCCGGTATTGTCACGCAAATCAAAGATTACCTGCTTCATGCCCTGTTTCATAAGATCGGCAATGGAACCAAGCACTTCAGCATAGCTGGTCATGGAAAAACGGGACAATTTAATATACCCGGTAATGGAATCGGCCATATAGGCCACATCCACACTGTGCACCGGAATTTTGTCCCTGATAATGGAAAAAGAGATGGGGTCGTTCTCTCCGTAACGTTTTACCCAGACGTCCACTTTTGTGCCTTTGGGTCCTTTCAATAAACTGACGATGGAATCCTGGGGCAACCCTACCCCCGCTATGGTTTGTGTATCAACTTTTATGATCTTGTCTCCGGGTTGTAGTCCCATTTTTTCAGAAGGACCTCCCACAACCACATTTATAACCGTAGCCGTATCCTGGGGTACATTAAACACTATGCCTATACCTTCAATATTACCTCTCAATTCTTCATCGGCTGAACGCAATTCTTCCGGAGACAGGTAAATGGAATGCGGGTCCAGTTCCTCCATGATATAGGGAAGTGTTTTTTCAATAAAATCTTCTACATTTACCGGGTCCACATAATTGCTTTCAATCTGGTTCAGTATCAATTCCAGTTTTGACCACTCCCTCCCAAGCTTGACATTGCCGGCTCCTGCCTGATCCCTGTAGACCTGCCATCTGAGGATCCCTGCTATCACCAGGGCAATCAATATGATAAGGACAATGGCGCCTGTCCTTCTTGTCTTTCTTTGTTCTTCCATTTTTTATATTTTATCTACCCTGACACCTGCCCGTATCAACAGATCAATGCCTTCCTGTAACCGGTAATCGTCACGGTATACTACGCGTACAATACCTGCCTGAATGATCAGTTTTGCACATTCAATACATGGAGAGGCGGTGATATATATGGTAGCTCCTTCACTACTGTTGTTACTCCTGGCCACTTTGGTTATGGCATTTGCTTCTGCATGCAATACATAAGGCTTGGTACTTCCGTCCTCGTTTTCACATATATTCTCAAAACCACGCGGGGTCCCGTTATAACCGTCAGAGATGATCATCCGGTCTTTGACCATAAGGGCTCCCACCTTCCTGCGTTCGCAATAAGAATTTTGAGCCCATATCTGTGCCATTTCCAGGTAATGAATATCAAACTGGGTCTGTTTATCCATTGTATAAGAAACGTTTAATACTTCTTTTTGGTGTTTTCTCAAATTCTTCGGGTACTATACGTACTTTCGATATCTGGCAATATTTTGGTAATTCCAGGTTGATCTGGGCCAGCATGGCTTCCATGGTGGTGTCCATGGCCGTATCGGGCAATCCGTCGGCTGCCGCTTTTTCAAAATCCGGATACACCAGGGCCACCAGTTTACCGTCTTCCATGATCACAAGGCACTCGCTTACGTAAGACATATTGTTGATGGAACTTTCAATTTCTTCCGGGTATATGTTCTGACCGTTAGGTCCAAGGAACATGGTTTTGGAACGGCCCCTGATGAACAGGTATCCGTCTTTATCCAAAGTTCCCATATCCCCTGTTTTCAGCCATCCGTCCTTTGTAAAGATCTCTTCAGTGGCTTCAGGATTCTTATAGTATCCCAGCATAACATTGTCTCCTTTAAGCTGTATTTCTCCGGGAACCGTTAAGGGCTCCGTTGAATCTATGCGTATGGTCATCCTGGGAGCTGCTTTTCCGCAGGAGTACAACGGCCTTTTATTCCATGCCGCATAAGATACTATTGGCCCGCATTCGGTAAGCCCGTACCCCACCGTAAAGGCCAGGTTAATGCTTTTAAGGAATGGTTCCACTTCATGATTCAACGGAGCGCCTCCTATGATGATCTCTATAAATTCTCCCCCGAAAGCCTTAACCAGTTCGTCATGAATACGCTTTTTGATCCTCTGATCTATAAACGGCATCCTCAACATTACCTTTATGGACGGACGTTTGAGCAAAGGCAGCAATTTTTGTTTGTATATTTTTTCAATGATCATGGGGACGGCAATGATCACTTTGGGTTTGACGTTTTGAAATGCTTCGGTAATAACCTTGGGCGAAGGGGTTCTGGTGAGAAAATGCACATGGCAACCGCTGCTGAGCTCAAAAAGCAATTCAAACATCAGCCCGTACATATGGGCTGATGGCAACATGGAAACTACTTTTGCCCCGTTGCTCACCTGTGGTAATACCTCCCAACCGAAAAGCACGTTCGAAAGGAGGGAGCGGTAAGGCAGCATAACGCCTTTTGAAAAACCCGTAGTACCGCTGGTATAATTGATCAGGGCCAGTTCTTCGGGATCATCTTTATGGAAACGGACATCTTCCGGTTTCATGCCGTTGGGATAGATCTCTTTGAACATGGAGTCAAGGTTCTTCCTGATGCTTTCAATTTCATGCTCGGGTGTATAAAGAATTTCAAAATCATTCAATCCCACTATCGCTTCCAGGTTGGGCATTTCCAATTCACTCAGCCCTTCCCAGACCTGCTCTCCCACAAAAAAGATCCGTGCATCAGAGTGATTGACCAGGTGTTGTATGTTCCCGGGCTTGAACTCATGTAAAATGGGAACCACCACGGCCCCGTAAGTAACTGTAGCCAGAAATGCCACAGCCCAATTGGCCTGATTCCTGCCGCATAATGCCACTTTATCTCCTTTCTTCAATCCGCATTTTTCAAAGCCTATATGGATCATCCTTACACGGCGTACCAGATCGCGGTAATACAGTGTTTCCCCGTGAAAATCCGTTAGGGCTTTGAAATCCCAATATTTTTTGAAACTTATTTCAAAAAGTTCATTCAGGGATTTGGTTTTTAAAATGTCCTGATTCATAATATTTAGTTTGAAGGTTATCCGAAAACTTGCAGATCACACAAATGACGGTACATACCCTCATTTGCCAGTAAGGCTTCGTGGGGTCCTCTTTCCACGATCATACCTTTGTTCATTACTACGATCTCATGCGCATTTCTTATTGTGGAAAGCCTGTGGGCAATAATTACAGTAGTGCGGTTTTTCATCAGTTTGGTCAACGCTTCCTGGACCATTTTTTCGCTTTCCGTATCCAGGGCCGATGTTGCTTCGTCAAGGATCAAAATGGGAGGATTCTTCAGTACGGCCCGGGCAATAGCAATGCGCTGTCGTTGTCCGCCGGATAATTTACCTCCCCTGTCTCCAATATTTGTGTCATAGCCTTGTTCCATTTCCATAATAAAATCATGAGCATTGGCAATCTCTGCCGCACGCAGAACCTCGTTAAAAGGCACATTCTCCAAACCAAAGGTAATATTATTTGCCACAGTATCGTTGAAAAGGATGGCTTCCTGTGTTACTATGCCCATCAACCCTATCAAATCTTTGGGCTGATACCTCTTAATATTGATCCCGTCCAGCAAAATTTCTCCTTCCAGGATATCGTAGAATCTGGGTAACAGATCGGCCAAAGTGGTTTTACCGGCACCGGAAGGCCCCACCAGTGCAATGATCTTACCCTTGGGAATCACCAGGTTGATCTCCCGCAATACATAAGGATCGTTCTCATTATAGCGGAAGCTTACGTTACGGTATTCCAGAGATTCGCGGAAATCTTTCACGGGAAGGGCTTTTGGATCCTTTTTGATTTCAACGGGAACATCCATGATGGCAAAAATACGGTGTGCAGACACCATCCCTTTCCGGATCATGGCATACGCTTTTGTAATGGATTTGGCCGGTTCCAGTACCCTCCAGTAAAACCCGATATAAACCACAAACTGGGGCCAGCTCATACCCAGTTCTCCGTGGACCTGAAGCCATCCTCCGTAAAATAAGATAGCCGCCGCTACGGCTATACCAAGGAATTCACTGAGTGGAGAGGCCAGTTCCTGGCGGTTATACAACCGTTTTGTGGCCTGCCTGTGCTGATCGTTAATGATCTCAAACCTATCCCTGACATAATGTTGCGCATTGAATGCCTTAACTATCCGGCTGCCGGATATGGCTTCCTCAAAATGACTCAGCAATTTTCCCAGGAGGCTTTGAGACACCTCGGCCCCGGAACGCAAGGCCCGGGTTATTCTTCCTATGAGTAAAGCTGAAACAGGTAAGGTAACCAAGGTTACAAGTGTCAGTTTGGGACTCATGTAAAAAAGCATGGAAAGAAACCCCAGGATAAGTAATGGGTCGCGGAATATCACATGAAAAGAACTGGCCACGGAGTTTTGCACCTCGTTTACATCGTTTGAAATAGAAGAAAGCAGGTCCCCTTTTCGTTGCTTGTGAAAATACCCGATATGCAATCGACTGATCTTACGGAAGAGATCGTCCCTGACATTTTTCATCAGACGGGTCCGCACGCTAACCAATACCCGTTGGGAAAGGTAATGGGTAATATTTGACAACAAAGAGGCGGCAAGAAGCGACACCGAAACATACACAAGGGCCATCATGATCCCGTCCTGTATCTTTATCCGGAGTAAATAATACCTGAAAATATCCGCTACATAAGAAAAGGAAAAACTGTATTCGGGCCGGATCATTTCACCTGTCAATGTGTCAGGTTCAAACAACACGGTCAGCAAAGGAGCTATCAGGGCATAATTGGCAATCCCAAAGAGAACGCTAAGAACGGATAGCGCCAGATAAACAGGCCAATATCTTTTAAACGGTTTCCCGTATGCCAGTATGCGCAGGAAAGATTTCATCAATCGTTTATTTCTTCGTAATCAATGTAATCTCCCGTATTGTTATCTATACGTTTTTTGCGGGTTCTTTTTATGTTGCTTTTTTGTCGGTTTTGAGGGTTTTGAGGGTTTTGAGGGTTTTGTCCGTGTTTTTGCATTTGACGGATCTTCATGGCTAAAAGCCAGGGGATCAGGCGCATTAACAAGAATCCTCCCAGCATTATTATGAAAAGAATTGTAAAAAAGGTCATTTTAATTGAGCATTATAGTAAGGGGTTTCCCCTCAATAGTTGTGCCGCGTAGTTCATAAGGACCGGAAATTTCAATTTCAGCCTGTGGATCCAGGCAATCTTTCTGTGTTACCATGGCACGGATCTGTCCTTCCTGAGATAACACTACGGTCTGACTGTTCGTGTAGATTACCCACGCACCGGTTTCCCCGGTCAGAATATAGTGCGGTTTTCCTGTCAGGTAATCAGGGATCAAAAAATCGTTCCATTGAGGGAGCCCGACCCCGGACCTGTTATAACAACGCAATACGTTATCCTGGTGGACCAACAGAATCAGGTAATCTTTATTTCCACGTGGATCAAAAACATAGGGACCGTAAAGAATACTGGTTGTATACGCCCGGGGATACGGGGATACGTTTCGGCCCAGTCTGTCCAGTAAATACAACCTGTTCCCTATACTAAACAACATTTGCAATTTGTTGTTTTTCAAAAAATCAATTTGTTCTACCCTGTCCTGTATGGTCCCCTCCATCGTTTTTTCCCATAACGTTTTTCCCACATGGTCCCTGAGTATGAGCCTGCATTCGGGCCACGGAGTCTGGTACAGTTCGTTATCTTTCCGGGTGAAATGATTGTATACGGTATACGGCGGACTCTCCCGGACCAGGGAATCCTGAGCCGATCCGCTCCGCACCCGGATTGTCTGTTGCCGGGGAATAAGTGGAGAAGTTTCCAGGGAATCTCCGTAAACGGAAAGATGCGTATACATGCGATCCTCCAACGCGGAAAATTGCAGAAAAACGAACTGGGCATTGTACATTCTCCATTCGCGAAGCCTGTCTGTATACCTTTTATCCATGACAGATTCCAACAGATCCAGCCCCACGGAGGGTTGCAGGAACAAACTCAGATTGGAGGCATTCATATAACTCGCCGAGATCTTTGTCCTGTCGACGGCATCTGCAAGCGAATGATAATTCCCGATGCTGTGTTTGCCGAGTATATCGTTTAAAAGATCCTTCTGTCCCAGTAAAATGCAGGAACCCACATAACAATAATGATCTGCCGGACACAAGCCGAATACCTGCCCGAAAATGTCTTCCAGAAGGCCGGGCTTCGGGTTTTCCATGACCTTGCCTTCTTCCTGTTTTCCCAACAGGGCATATTGAATCCTGGCCTGATGTATATACCGGGAATGTATCACGGTTATCCATTGGGCGCTGCTTCTGAAAGGGATACAGGCCAGAGATACCTCTGTGGGGTACAACAGGTTGAACCATTCCAATGTTTCGCTACCCGGGGCCTTTCGGTTTTTTTTATGCAATTCAAGGTACCTGCCGTATCTGTCCAGGTATGTCTGAAGGTCTGAAAATCCCAGGAAAAGACCGGCAAGGGTAGCTGCAGGCAACACCTCCGGAGCCATTAACGATTGCGTTTGCTGACCTGTCAGCGCGGCAAAAAAATGCTCCTGCCCATTTGAAAGCATGGAATACCCGTCCATTCTGACCTGGTTATACTCAACGAATCCGTCCAGTACGGTCCAACCGGCTGTAGTACTTAAAAAAGGAGCGTACTTTTGGAGCGGAACGCCCAGGTAAGCTGCAAAAAGAGATGGAATACGTGCATGTGAAAAAAATATCCTGACAGGTTTTGAGACCGGGGTTTCTGCCACCAGCCGGGCAAATTCGGGATCGTCCATCAGAGAAGTCCCGTTTTTCATATGTCGCAGGGATGATTCCAGAACGACCAGGGACGGTGATACCATCAAAACATCGGGTACGTAAACAGCATAAACATTTTGATCTTCATTTTCCCCATAAAATGTATAAATGGTTTGCCCGTCATAAGACCTTGTTTTATAAGGGATACCTGTTGAATCTACATAAGAAGACCACCAGTGCGGATCGCGGGCATCTGACCCGGAAAGGCAAAACAGTGTGCTCAGCGTGTTTTTAGCTGAAGGATGCAGGGAACATAAAGCCTCGGCTTTCTTCATTCCCGGAAATCCGGGGACAGTTGTTTCTTTCAATATTTTCAAAAAATGGCCCAATCCATCTCCGGGATGAAAAAAACGCTCCAGGTAACCTCCGGATGCAAGCAGGTCATCGGTCAACGTATTAACCTGGCTGAAATGCTGTACCAATACGGCATCCAGGGGGACAGCACGGTACGTGTCATTCTGTACTGAATGGTTATAAGGCTTCCTGAAAAGCATCAAATAGCCGAAGACGGAAGCTCCGGCCAAAAAGACAGACAACAGACTTAAAAATATGATGGTACGTTTTCGCATAAATGACAAAGATAAAACATCAGTTGGCAACCTCAACTAAAAATTTTATCTTTACCAACCTTACTTCTTCTTCCGTATACTCGGGACCCAGCTCTTTAACGGCTTCTGACAAAGATTCGGATTGTGCTTCGTAACGAAAATAATCAAATATATTTTCCAGTTTATCATCATCAATGACCTGTTGCAGATAATAATCAATATCCAGTTTGGTCCCTGAATTAACGATAACTTCTATCTCCTCCAGCAATTCATCAATCGTTAGTCCTTTGGCATCGGCAATGTCTTCAAAATCCATTTGACGGTCTATGCTTTGAATGATATATACCTTATTTACAGATTTATTAATAACGGATTTTACGACCATGTCCTGAGGACGGACAATTTCATTCTCTTCAACATATTTATTGATGAGTTCAACAAACGGCTTTCCGAATTTTCTGGCTTTCCCTTCACCCACGCCCTGACAATGCACCAATTCTTCAACGGTAACGGGATAAAGGATGGACATGTCTTCCAGGCTGATATCCTGAAAAATGACAAAAGGAGCAAGTTGCATTTTGTGAGCCATATCCCTGCGAAGGTCCTTTAGCAGAGCCAGCAGGATAATATCGCCCCCACCGCCGCCGGCTTTGGAGGGTGCATCAGAAGCATCCGTTTCTTCTTCCATTTCCCTGTCTTCAAAAAGCATCAGTGGATACGGATTCTCCAGAAATGCTTTTCCCGAAGGAGTTACGGACAAGGCCCCATATTTTTCTATATCTTTATCCAGAAAATGGTGGATCAGTCCCTGCCGGAGAACCGCATTCCAGAAATGGGCGGATCTTTCCCTTCCCAGACCGTAAACATCCAGTTTGTGATGCTGATAGGATTTGATCATGGCATTGGACACACCGGCAATAATATTGGCAACATGCTCCGCATTGAATTGTTCCAGGGATTTTTGCACCGTTTCCAGAGCCAGGCACATGTCTTCCTGCCCGTCAAACTGTTTTTTAGGATGCAGACAATTGTCACAATTCGTGCAATTTTCATGCGGGTAATCTTCTCCGAAGTAATTCAGCAAAATTTTCCTGCGGCAAACATTTGATTCTGCATAAGCCACGGTTTCCATAAGCAGCTGTTTGCTAACTTCCTGTTCAGCTATGGGTTTGCCTTGTTTAAACTTTTCCAGTTTCTGAATGTCCTTGTAACTGTAAAAAGCAATGCATTTGCCTTCTCCACCGTCGCGCCCTGCCCTTCCTGTTTCCTGGTAATACCCTTCCAGTGATTTTGGAATATCGTAATGAATGACAAATCGGACATCCGGCTTGTCAATCCCCATGCCAAAGGCAATGGTTGCCACAATGATATCAATATCTTCCATCAGGAACTGATCCTGGGTTTTTGATCGGGTTGCCGCATCCATCCCGGCATGATACGGAAGTGCCCGTATTCCGTTTACTTGTAAAAACGAGGCAATCTCCTCCACTTTTTTGCGGCTCAGGCAATATACAATACCGCTTTTCCCCTGATTCTGCCGGATGAATTTAACCAGCTCTTTATTGACGTTCACCTTGGGCCTGACTTCGTAATACAGATTTTCCCGGTTGAATGATGTTTTGAAAACACGTGCTTCCATCATGCCCAGGTTCTTTTGTATATCCTGCTGGACTTTGGGAGTAGCCGTGGCAGTAAGCGCAATGATGGGAGCTTTCCCTATCTCTTTTATCAAGGGACGGATCCTCCTGTATTCCGGACGGAAATCATGACCCCATTCCGAGATACAGTGCGCTTCGTCTATGGCATAAAAGGAAATATTGATTTGTTTAAGAAGGTGGATGTTTTCCGATTTGGTGAGTGATTCGGGTGCCACATAAAGCAATTTTGTTTTCCCTTCAAGCAGTGATGCCCGGACTTCCACCACCTGCGTTTTACTCAGCGATGAGTTCAGAAAATGAGCCACCCCGTAATTGTCGGTTGAGAATCCCCGAATAGCATCCACCTGATTCTTCATCAGGGCTATAAGAGGGGAAATTACCACGGCCGTGCCTTCCATAAGTATGGCCGGTAACTGGTAGCATAAAGATTTACCTCCTCCCGTCGGCATCAGTACAAAAGCATCTTCCCCGTTCATCAAATGGGTTATAACCTCTTCCTGCTGTCCTTTGAATGCGTTGAAACCAAAATGCTTTTTCAGCTGAAAGTGCAATTCAGATGAAGTACACATATTTTACTACCTTTGTGCACTAAGTTATACGTTTGTTTTGTTCTTTCAAAATTTTATGAGCACTACGAAAGCGGATATTCAAAAAACAGCGCTTGAAGTTATTGAAAAAGAACTACTTGCGGTTAATGCATTGCGTCAGTCCATTGACGGATCATTCCTGAAAGTTGTCGAAATTCTTTTTACTTCCAAGGGCCGCCTGATTGTTACCGGTATTGGAAAGAGCGCCATTATCGGGCAAAAGATAGTGGCCACTTTTAATTCTACGGGGACTCCTGCTATTTTTATGCATGCTGCAGATGCCATACACGGAGACCTGGGAATTGTCCAGCCCGGAGATACGGTCATGTGCATGTCCAAAAGCGGGGACACTGCCGAGATCAAAGTCCTGGTGCCGTTGATCCGCAAAATGGGAAACCTGTTGATAGGCATGGTGGGCAATCGTGAATCTTATTTGGGACGGTCTGCAGATTATGTACTGGCAGCCTCTGCTCCCCACGAAGCCTGCCCCAACGACCTGGCTCCTACAGCAAGCACTACTGTCCAGATGGTTTTAGGTGATGCACTGGCAGTATGCCTGCTGCAGCTGAGGGGATTTTCGCAGGCAGATTTTGCACGTTTTCACCCGGGCGGTTCATTGGGGAAAAAATTGTATCTACGGGTTTGCGACATCATGGATCACACCCTTCGCCCCAGGGTGTTACCCGGACATTCAATCCGGGACACTATTTTTGAAATTTCACGCAACCGACTGGGAGCCACAGCCGTACTGGATTCAAGCGGAAAATTACAAGGAATTATCACTGACGGGGATGTACGCCGGATGGTTGAAAAAAACAGCCGGCTTGAAAATCTTAATGCCTCCGATGTCATGACCAAAGACCCCAAGACGGTACAGTATGATCAACTGGCTGTTCATGCTTACGAAATGATGCAGTCTAACAAGATCACACAATTGATCGTATTGAGGGATAACAACTATGAGGGAATGGTTCATTTACACGACATAATAAGAGAAGGTATAGTATGAGCACATTTGATCCTAACCTGCCCGGAGTTCCCAACGGCCGGTATTTTGCCCTTCCCTTTAGCCGGGAAGAAGCGGAAATTGTGCTGGTATCGGTTCCCTGGGACGTTACCACCTCCTACCGCGACGGAACGCATATGGGCCCGGAAGCCATTATTGATGCTTCCGCTCAAATAGACCTGTTCAACCCCCGGGTAAACGAAGCCTGGAACATTCCCATTTTCACACTGGAAGAAAACGAAGAATTGCCGATCCTTAACCGGACGACGCGGCACCAGGCACAAAAGATCATCCAAAGCTGGGAAGACGGTATTGACCCAAGGGATAACGGACTGGGAGAGGTACTGGATGAGGTCAATGCTGCATGCGCCCGAATGAACCGGATCGTATATCTGCAATGTTCGGAACAGTTACGGGCCGGAAAATTTGTTGGACTTGTAGGCGGGGAACATTCTGTACCACTAGGGTATCTGCAGGCATTGGGAGAACATTACGGATCTTTCGGGATCCTGCACATAGATGCTCATGCCGATCTTCGTGAAGCGTATGAAGGATTCACGTTTTCTCATGCTTCCATTATGTTCAACACCCTTAAATCAGTACCTGCCGTATCTGCACTTACCCAGGTAGGTGTACGGGATTACTGCCGGGAAGAACACCTGATCATCCGCAGTGATCCGCGTATCGCTTTTTTCCCCGATGATTCCCTGAACGAAGACATGTATGAAGGCCTGACCTGGAGGGAACAATGCCACCGTATCATGGAGAGTCTTCCCGAACAGGTATACATCAGTCTTGATATTGATGGTCTTTCCCCGGATCTGTGCCCGCATACGGGAACACCTGTTCCGGGAGGACTGAGCTTTCAACAGGTGGATTACTTGTTGTATTTGCTGGCTTCTTCCCCGGTTAAGATCATAGGATTTGATCTGTGCGAAGTGACCCCGGGAGAGAACGATCTGTGGGATGCCATTGTGGGAGCGCGTATTTTGCACAAAATTTGCTGTTACTCCTATTTAAATAACAAGAAATAAACCTTATATTTGTTGTTTGCCACTAAACCCGATTATTATTCAAAACCATATTTAACAATGAGAACATTAAAAATTCTATCGATCGTCCTTATGGGCGGAATGCTGGTTGCATCATGTAACAGCAGTACATCAGATGCAAATACCGAATTTTCTAAGGGAGCTATTGATTCACTGAGTAGCGCCGTGGGGTATTCCCTGGCATCCATGGTCAGACAATCCAATTTCGGTGAATTAAATAACGACCTGGTCATTAAAGCTTACAAAGAATTGATGGCCAAAGAAGAAGATCCCACACAGGAAGAGATGATGTCCTGGAATGAGGACATTACGGCTTTCATGCAAAAAAAGAAAGTTGTTGAAGGAGAACGCAATATTAAAGAAGGAGAAGCGTTCCTGGAAGAAAACAAGACAAAAGAAGGCGTTGTAGTATTACCCAGCGGTCTGCAATATAAAATCATACGCGAAGGCAACGAGGTTCGTGCCTCTACAACCGATACCGTGGAAGTTCATTACGTGGGCACGCTGATAGACGGCACCGAATTTGATTCTTCATATTCCCGCAATGAAATGGCCAAATTCCCTCTTGACAGGGTTATTCCTGCCTGGACAGAAGGCATGCAGCTGGTTGGCGAAGGCGGCAAGATCATCTTATACGTTCCTTCCGAACTCGGTTACGGAGCCAACGGAGCCGGTAATGCCATAGGGCCTAACAGCACGTTGATCTTTGAAGTAGAAATGAACAAGGTCTTTCCGGCCAAAAACTGATAGCGAAAGTGGAACTCCAGGGAACTTTGATCGAAAAACTTCCGGTATTTAAAGGGACCGGAGCCCGTGGCGACTGGGTAAAGCAAGAGTTTATCCTGGAAACACGGGAATCGGGGTACCCGCGTAAAGTCTGTCTATCCCTATTCGGGGAAGACAGGGTAAAGGAACTGGACACATTCCAGGTAGGAGAAGCCGTAAAAGCTTCTGTAAATATAGAATCCAGGGAATACAACGGACGTTGGTACACCGATGTACGCGCCTGGCGCCTGGAAAAAGGACAGGAAGCTGCAGCCGCTCCGGACTATCCGGCTCCCGGTCCTATAACGACGGAACCGGACGAAGGAGAGGATGATCTTCCCTTCTAGGCACGTCCCGCCAGTATGTCAACTGACGTTTGGCATACCGGCGTGTATTGCGTTTGATAAGGCGTAGCGCTTCGCTGTAAGAGTATGCTCCGTCAAAATAAGCAAACAGCTCCCTGTACCCCACCGTTTGGAGTGCAGGGAGTTTTCTGTAAGGATACAGGGAACGGGCTTCTTCCATCAGTCCTGCATCCATCATACGTTCTACCCTTTGATCAATACGTTCGTACAATGCTTCACGAGGTTTGTCCATCATTATTTTTTCAATTTCAAAAGGTCGCTTTTTGGGTGTGTGTTTTAAGAAATAATGATAGGGTTTGCCTGATGACAAACACACTTCCACGGCACGCACAACCCTGCGTTTATTGGCCGTATCTATGCGGGACCAGGTGACAGGGTCCAGTTTTTTCAATTGATTCTGCAGGTTTTCAAACCCTTTCGGATCTTCTGCTGTCCGGGTTAGTTTTTCCCTTAACCCTTGATCTGAAGGTGGCATTTGGTCAATCCCCTCTGTAAAGGCATCAATGTAAAACCCCGAGCCTCCCACCATAAGCAGGTATTCGTGCGAAGGAGCGAGTTTCATGACAAGCTCCCAGGCTTCACGTTCGTAATCACCTGCAGAATAAGCTTGATGTATGGTATGACTGGCAATAAAATAATGTTTGGCTTGTGACAATTCATCTTCAGTGGGACGTGCCACCCCAATTTTCAGTTCTTTGTAGATCTGGCGGCTGTCACAATTGATCACAGGAGATCTTAACAAACGGGCTATCGCAAGACTTTGTGCGGTTTTCCCCACGCAGGTGGGGCCCATCAATATGATAATTTTCGTAGCCATTCCAATGTGTTCAGTCCGTCGGCATAATCCGTAAACGCGGGAAACTGGGTTTTTCCCAAAGGGAGATCCCCTGTTCCGGCAACGCATTGTATCCGATCCCGGTTTATTTCCAGAAAACGGGACACTTCTTCCCGTTCCTTGTATTTTATGTAGTTCACTACCGCCACCGGAGGATCCGGATCATCACTCTCTTCCAGAATAAAAAGATCTTCTGGAAACTCCGTTTGCTTCACGACCGGATCTTTTAACATGAGGGCACACGCCCTTGCATGACGCAGTGCGTTCATGTAATTTGTGTGTTTGGATAACACCGGGCCCATCACGGAGCTGACCTTATGCACAAACGGACCAAAATCGTATTCAGGGGGAACTATAAGTAATGAGACGTTCCGGCATCCAAGCCCGAAATACAGGAAACAATCCCGGGCCAGGCCTTCCAGTTGTTCGTCTGACTCGGACCCGTCCAGCAAAGCGATTGAATTTCTGCCGCTCCGGATGAGCAAAGGGATACCGGGAAAAGACTGCCGGTAATAAGCCTCGGCCTGAGCCCCTCCCGTAAAAAGAATCGCACGGGTTCCGGGATCCGCACGGGGCACAAAACGTACCCGGACGCTTTCCATACAGGAATTTGCCATGCGGTATAACTCTGTAATTATTGCCGGAAGTAAAATGTCATCTTTGGAAGACAATTTGATCTCTATGGTGACTTCTTCCGGATGTGCCCGGGAATAAGCCATTGCACACACAAAATCGTGCCAGCAAACCAGGGGAATATTGCCTGCCGCTATTATTGTTATCAAACGTGGAGCAGCAGGCGGGACTTTAAAGTCCAGCAATTGAAGTAACAGTTGTTCTTCCTGCTCCAGGCTTTGTTTCAACGTGTTGAGACGGTGTTTTACAAATACGGGGAAAAACCAGGGATTGGCTTCCCAGGCTTTTGCGATCAAATGATCATCGCACCGGGAAAGAGCGGCGGAAGCTTGTACGATAAAATTTTCTGCAAATCCCATATTTTTCTGCCTTGATTTTGCAAAGATACGTAAAAGACGTATTTTCGCATGATGTGCCCCGGTGAGATATATAAAACCCTGAAAGCTCCCTGCGAGGGCCTTTATAAGGAAAAAGGAAGTCGTTTCCTGTCCTTCGGGTTTCCCGTTTCAGATGAGGAAGAGATCAGGGAACTATTGGGAAACCTGAAAAAAAAATACTTTGATGCCCGTCATATTTGTTATGCTTACCGGTTGGGCCCTGAAGGAGAGCCCTGGCGGGCAAACGATAACGGAGAACCTTCTTCCACCGCCGGTAAACCCATCCTGGGACAATTGATCTCTATGGACGTCTCCGATGTGTTAATGGCCGTGGTGCGCTATTTCGGAGGTATAAAACTGGGGACGGGAGGGCTCATCAATGCTTACAGAACAGCTACCGCCAATGCATTGGAAAATGCCGAGATAACGGAAAAGAAAGTTTTTCAGACCGTTGAGATGCAATTTGGTTACGACCGGACGGATAAAGTAATGAAAGCCATACGGGATACAGAAGCCGTAATAACGGAGCAGGATTACCGGGACAGCTCCCTGCCCTGTCGTATCAAAGTCAAGGTACTCCCTTCACGCAGGCAGGCCCTTTTGTCGTCCCTTGAACCTACATAGTCATTGTAATATTTCAACTATGAAATCTCTCATATCAATAAACGACTTCAACAAAGAAGAAATGTTGCAGGTACTTGACCTTGCCCTGGAATACGAGACCGATACAAACCGTCCCCTGTATACCGGAAAAGTCATCGCCTGCATTTTTTTTGAACCGTCCACGCGTACACGCCTTAGTTTTGAAACAGCCGCCAACCGTCTGGGTGCCCGTGTTATAGGGTTTTCTTCGCTCGATGCTACAAGCATCACAAAGGGAGAGAGGCTGAAAGATACCATTAAAATGGTTTCAAATTACGCAGATATGATCGTTATGCGTCATCCGCTGGACGGAGCCGCCAGGTATGCTTCGGAAATCGCCGGATGTCCCGTGATCAATGCAGGGGACGGAGCCAACCAACACCCAACCCAGACACTTCTGGACATGTATTCCATTCGAAAGACACAGGGGACACTGGACAACTTGTCCATAACCATGGTAGGGGATCTGAAATACGGACGGACCGTTCACTCCCTGTTACAGGCAATGAGCCATTTCAAACCCCGGTTCCGGTTTGTATCCTGCCCGGAATTGGCTATACAACAGGAATATATTGATTTTCTGGATTCCAGGAATATCCCGTATACTCAGCATAACGAACTGGAAGGCCAGATCAATGACACGGATATTCTTTATATGACCCGGATACAGCAGGAACGTTTTCAGGACCCTATGGAATACGAACGTGTTAAAAATCTGATGAGCCTGGATGTATCCATGCTGACAAACACCAAACCCAATTTGAGGATACTTCACCCGTTACCCCGGGTCAAGGAAATTTCTACCAATGTGGATGACCGTCCGGAAGCCTATTATTTTGAACAGGCACGTAACGGAGTATACACCCGGATGGGGATCATTACTTATTTAATGAACCAATTGTAAGTCATGGAAACAAAGAAAAAACTGAAAGTAAGCGCAATTAAGAACGGGACTGTCATAGACAGGATCCCGGCGGGACAATTGTTCCACGTCATTGAAATCCTGGGACTTGCAAGGGGGGATTTTCAAATGACTTTCGGTACAAACCTGGAAAGTAAAGTTCTGGGGGTAAAATCAATTATTAAAATTTCAGATAAATTTTTTGAAGAAGACGATGTCAACCGGATCGCCTTGGTTGCTCCGGATGCCATTCTCAATATCATAAAAGATTACCGGGTAGTTGAAAAGAGACCGGTCGTGATTCCCTCACAAATATGCGGTCTGGTCCGCTGTCTCAATCCCAGGTGCATAACCAACCATGAACCGGTCAAAACGCGTTTTACCACCCGGATGACTGCGGGAGGCCTTGTTCTTAAATGCCATTACTGCGAAAAAGAAACAGGGCAACAGAACTTACAGATCATTAGCAATAATTAGTTTCTGATTGTACATTTTTACTTTATATTTGCATTCACAAAGAAATCGTAATAAAATAACACCAATATGAAAACCACTTACAATTTCAACGCAGGCCCCTGCATCCTTCCCCGGGAGGCAGTAAAGGCAGGAATAGAAGCTTTACAGGATTTTAGTCAGACCGGCATGTCCGTTATTGAAGTATCACACCGTTCCAAAGAATGGGAAGCCGTAATGAATGAATGCCGGGCTCTGTGGAAAGAGCTGTTGCACATTCCCGATAATTATGAAGTTCTCTTCCTGGGGGGCGGAGCCAGTCTGCAGTTTTGCATGGTTCCCATGAATCTTATGGAAAAGAAAGCAGCTTACCTGGAAACCGGAGTGTGGGCTAAAAAAGCCATTAAAGAGGCAAAGGGTTTTGGAGAAGTCGTTACTGTAGCGTCATCCGCAGACACCACATTCAATTACATTCCTAAAGAATATAAAATTCCGGTAGATGTGGATTATTTCCATATTACCACCAACAATACCATATACGGCACAGAAATCCGTTCAGATATGGATTCTCCCGTTCCCCTTGTAGCCGACATGTCCTCAGACATCATGAGCCGTCCGGTTGACGTGTCGAAATATGCAATGATATACGGAGGCGCCCAGAAAAACGTAGGACCTGCCGGCGTTACATTTGTGATCATACGTAAGGATATTTTGGGAAAAGTATCCAGGCATATTCCTTCCATGTTAAATTACCAGACACATATTGAAGGTGATTCCATGTTTAATACCCCGCCTGTATTTCCCATCTATATCATGACACAGACACTCAAATGGCTTAAAAACCTTGGAGGTGTGGAAGCCATCAACAAGATAAATCGTGAAAAAGCAGACCTGTTGTACGGTGAAATTGAACGCAACCCGCTCTTCAGGGGAACAGCAGCCCCGGAAGACCGTTCCATAATGAACGTATGTTTTGTTATGTCTGAAGGAAAAGAGTCCCTGGAAGCTGCATTCCTGGAATTTGCCAAATCCAGAGGCATGGCAGGTATTAAAGGACACCGCTCCGTGGGGGGGTTCCGTGCTTCCATCTATAACGCCTGTCCAAAAGAAAACGTACAGGCCCTGATAAATTGTATGCAGGAATTTGAAAAACATCATAAATAATACAGTCATGAACGTTTTGATAGCAACCGACAAACCGTTTGCCAAAAAAGCCGTAGACGGCATCCGGACCATTGTGGAACAAGCCGGAATGACATTGTCACTTCTTGAAAACTATACGGAAAAGGAGTCGTTGATTGAGGCCGTATCTAAAGCAGATGCCCTGATTGTCCGTTCCGACAAAATCACCCGTGATGTGTTACTGGCAGCTCCGAATTTGAAGATCGTCGTCCGCGCCGGAGCCGGGTACGACAACCTGGATCTGGAAGCGTGCAGCAGTCAAAATGTAGTGGCTATGAATACTCCCGGACAAAATTCCAATGCCGTGGCCGAACTGGCCATTGGTATGATGATCTATATGGCCCGTAAACAATTCCAACCAGGCACAGGCACGGAGTTAAGGGGTAAAACGTTAGGCGTCCATGCCTACGGAAACGTAGGCCGTCTGGTTGCCGGGTTGGCAAAAGGTTTTGGTATGGAAATCTATGCTTACGATCCGTTTGTTCCGGCCTCTGTTATGCAGACCGACGGAGTGCACGTAGCCAATACACTGGAAGATCTGTACAGCCGCAGTGACTACCTGTCGCTTCATATACCGGCCAACGACACCACAAAAAGTTCTATAGGCAGCTCTTTGCTGTCCCTGATGCCCAAGGGCGCCTGCCTGATCAATACTGCCAGGAAAGAAGTAATAAATGAAGAAGAGCTGGAAGCCGTCCTGGCAGAGCGTACAGACCTGAAATACGCTACCGACGTGGCCCCTGGCAATATTGATGCGTTACGCGCCCAGTTTGACACCCGTGTTTTTGCAACACCCAAAAAGATGGGAGCCCAGACCCAGGAAGCCAATGTAAATGCAGGCCTTGCTGCAGCACGCCAGATCGTGGCATTCCTGAAAAACGGGGACAGAACATTCCAATTGAACAAATAGCTATGGTAAAAATTAAACCTTTCGCAGCCCTTCGTCCGCCTGTGCCACTGGTAGAAGAAGTGGCCGCACGGCCATACGATGTATTGAACTCTGCCGAGGCAAAAGCCGAGGCAGGGGAAAAATCCCTGCTCCATATCACAAAACCCGAGATAGACTTTGACCCCGTTATTGATGAACATTCCGGGCCGGCTTACGATAAAGCCGTAGCCAATTTCCTATTGTGGCAGGAACGCGGATGGCTTGTCAGGGACCCGCAGGAAATGTATTACGTATATGCCCAGACGATGGAAGGACGTACACAATACGGCCTGGTGGTTTGTGCCCATATAGACGATTACCTGAGCGGAAAAATCAAAAAACACGAACTGACACGCAAGGACAAGGAAGAAGACCGGATGATCCATGTCCGGATCCAAAGTGCAAACATAGAACCGGTCTTCTTTGCATACCCGGACGTTCCCGAAGTCAATAAGATAGTAGAAAATGTGGTGGCCGGACCAGCGCAATACGACTTTCTTACGCCCGACGGGTTTGGACATCATTTTTGGCCTGTATCCCGTCCCATAGACATCCGTCGCATTACAGAGATCTTTGCCTCCGTTCCGGCTTTTTATGTAGCCGACGGACACCACCGGACAGCTGCCGCAGCATTGGTGGGAGCAGAACGTAAACTCACAAATCCCCATCATACCGGACAGGAAGAATACAATTATTTCATGGCAGTGGTCTTCCCGCAAAGCCACCTGAAGATCATCGATTACAATCGGTTGGTCAAAGACCTGAACGGAATGGCCCCCGAAACATTCGTACAGGCATTATCCCGGGATTTCCTGGTGGAATGCTTCTGCGACAGGGATGAACCCTATACTCCTTCAGGACTGCACAATTTTTCCATGTACACGAACGGTTGCTGGTATTCCCTTACGGCACGCCCGGGTACATACAACGATAACGACCCCATAGGAACGCTGGACGTAACGGTCCTTTCCAATCTCGTTCTTGATAAATTGCTGGATATTAAGGATCTGAGAACTAGCAAGCGCATTGATTTTGTTGGTGGGATAAGAGGACTTGGAGAATTGAAACGTCGCGTGGATTCTGGTGAAATGGCAGCAGCTTTTGCCCTTTACCCGGTAACCATGCAGCAATTGATAGACATTGCCGATACCGGGAACATCATGCCTCCCAAAACAACCTGGTTTGAGCCCAAACTACGCAGCGGGCTTGCAATTCACACTTTTTAATACATTTTCTACGTTTATGATCCCGTCACATAATGGCGGGATCGTTTTTTTTATACCTTTAATGTATGAAACTTAAAAAAGTCCGTATATCCAATTACCGCTCTATCAAGGGCACAATCGAAATAGATTTTTCACAGTTAACCGTCTTAATAGGTCCCAACAATTCGGGAAAAAGCAATATTCTCTGGTGTATCAACAAGATCCTGAGCCAGGAATGCCCTGTGGATGAAATATTCACTGAAAAAGACGTTTACAGGCAGGATCCCGCCAGGGATATTGATGTGGAAATTGAATTTGATGAACCTTACCTGCACGTTCCCTTTCCGGGAGCCGAACCAGCCCGGGTAGACAAGGTCCGCTGCATCTACAAACGCCATAAAGAAGGGCCGTTAAAGGGCCGGCGTTTTGTGGAAAAACATTGCCTGACAAAAGACAACCGAATCGTACAGGTTCTTTCAGAAAATACAGGTTCAGGGGGTGTAAAAATATTCAACACGCTGGATTGTCCATTGGATAAGATCAGGGAAAAAACACCCGTCGTATATATCCGTACAGACCGGATCACCACGCAATCGCGTTCCGACATCCGGCAAACATTACTCAACAGCCTGTTAAACGATATCAACCGGGATTTTCTCAGGGAAGACAATACCATTTCCATGATGAATACAGACGGGACGGAAACAAAAATACCCCGCAGACAATGGTTTGACCAGTGTATTGAAGAGGCCATGATAACCTTGCGTACCGAAGCATTTACCAAGCTCAAGGAAACCATCCGGCAATCCATGCTGGATTACCTGGGATATGAGCTGGATCCCGAAGATACCCGGTGGGATATTATTTTCAAACCCATCAAATCAAAAGACTTTTACCACTCCCTTGAAATGTGCCTGTACGAAGATGACCGGGTAACTCCCCTTAGGGCTCTTGGAGAAGGCGTACAGAATGCTATCATTTTATCCATTTTAGAGGCCTACAACCGGCATAAAAGCCAGGGATTCATCCTGATGATAGAAGAACCGGAAATGTATCTCTACCCCAGGATGAAACGGAATCTTTACAAGGTGTTGCGAAACCTGAGCGAAAAGAACCAGGTGATCTACATCACCCATTCCACTAATTTTGTCACACTACCGGATTTTGACTCGGTCCGGATCGTTTCCAATGAAGGAAACGGAACACAAATAAAAACGCCTCATTGTTCATGTACTGAATCCCTGAAGGACAAATTCCGAAATAGCCTTTCAACCGATCTTAACGAAATATTTTTCAGCAAAAAAGTCATACTGATAGAAACAGACTACCAGAAAAAAGTCTTGCTGGATTACGAAAAAAGGCTTGGCCTGGATTACGACATGCTGGGTGTTACCATACTGGACGTTGGCAACAAATCAAGTATGCCTGATTTTGCTGAACTGGCATTGGCTTTTGACATTTGCATTGCCCTGGCTTTCGACAAACACAGCACCTGTTTTGCCGAGAGAAGGGCCGACGAAGAAGTCATTAACGAAAAACTACTGGCATACGGTGAAAAGGGGATTCAACTGTTCTATACGACCAATACCTATGCAGATGAACTGAAAAAGGAATGGGGAGAAACGGCATTTCAACAATACCTGGACAAATATTCCAACAACAAGAAGGAAGGAAAGATCATGTCTTTTGCAAGCGATCCGGAAATACCCGTGCCTGATTTCATACAGGTCATTATTGACTGGATTACAAAAAGCGTACTATCCTGATCCCTTTGCAGGACCCTGTGGTATTGACATACCCGGTCAGCGTCATATCGTCTACGACTACTCTTTTTGCCAGGGACGAGGCGTGTAAAAAGCCCAGGCGTCTTTGACCGTTTGGACAACCCCTCCCGTCGGGGCAACAGTCGTGTTCACAGACATAGGACTCAAAAGCAAAAGCCACATGGGTAATATCCAAACCTTCTGTTCCGCTCACAAAACATATCATATCCCCGTGTTGAATTTGATCCAGGCTCTCTTCCAGTTGTGCTTTGGGTATGTAATAATATTTATTTCCTGTAAGCTCTTTTTCCACCATGGCAATACGTTCGGTAAGTTGCTTATTCCCGGCCAGCACCGGGTACCTGTCCGCATGAACGGACATGTAGGAAAATGTCTGGTCCAATCGGGTTCCGGATAATTTCCGGCTCATTTCCAGTGCCAGATCACGTTCTTCTGCCTGCCGGATCCATTCGCTGGTGTAATGGATGCGGCTGTCGTAGCCTTCTGCAAAGCCGTCGCGGTAACGGAAATGCCTCAGGTTCTCACAAAAGGCCTCAAAACTGTTATCTTCCTGTCTGGCAGTCAAAGCCATACATACACAGGCTTCTACCAACAGTATGCAATCGGTCTGTGCCAGGGAAACAGTCAGCATTTCCGGTGTCTGCTCCAGGGTCCCTCCCACATAAGGGATATCCAGCATGGTTTCTGCTGCTTTCATGATCAGTACGGGCATGGATTCGCTGCGTAAAGGCAGCAATTCTTTCATCACTTTTTCATAGACTTTCTGATCTTCAGGGGTATATCGTACCTGACGGGGCAAAAGGCCACCGGGATGTGCCGCGGCTATACACGGGATCCATAACAAACACAAGTAAAAAATAGTACGTTTCATAGGGCAAAGATAACTTTTTCCTATTCTGCTTGCAATGGCTTCCTGAAAACGGTTCGTCACCCCGGTGTTCGGGAGGGCCTGATCCGCAGTAAAAAGATCATCCCCTGCCTCTGCCCTGACCTCTGCCCTGACCTCTGCCCTGATCCCTTCCTGCTCCGGAATATGTGGATCTTTCTGTATCTTTTTCCGGTCGGCATCCACCCATGCCGCGACCGGTTTTGGCCCCTTTTCCTTCAGGACCTGATCCGTCTCTGTTTGGCATAATTTTTTTATTTTATATGTATTACTCTTTTTCCAGTTCACTCAGACGTTTCTCAATATCTTGCTGAGCGCGTTTTAAAGATTCTGCCTGATCTTTCAGCGTTTTTATTTCATCTTCTTTACTGAAAGAAGGCCGTGAAACAAATCCCTGGTCATAAGCTGTAAAAGGAATACCGTAGCCATAACCGCGATTAAATCCGTAGCCACGACCATAGCCCATTCCCCGGCCAAAACCGCGACCTCGGCCAAAACCGCGACCCATTCCGGATCCTTTGGTAAAACCCGGTGATTCATAACCGCTACAGTATCCTAATCCTCTTCCGGTAACGGGACCTTGTCCCATTGGTCCGGTACGATCTCCTCTTGGCATATTTTATTTTTTTATTGGTTTGACAATGCAAATATAATAAATAAAGTGAACCTATGTTCATTTCAAAGTATTTTTTTATAAATTTTTCATGACATTCCCGTCATGTAAACAAGGGGTGTTTTAAGTATGGAACAAAGTGATCGTTGTAACCGGCGGCGGGAACGGCATTGGCAGGGAACTGGTGCTGTCCCTGTTGCACAGAGGAAGCCGCGTTGCGGCCCTGGACATCAACAGGGCGGCTTTGGATCAAACCAAAGAACTGGCCGGTCCCGATGTAGGGGACCGTTTGTCACTGCATCTTGTCGATATTGGGGACAAAGACCTTATATACCAATTACCCGGGCAGATAATAGAAGCCCACGGCAGTGTGGACGGTATTATCAACAATGCCGGGATCGTTCAGCCTTTCGTGAAAATAAACGACCTGGACCTGTCTGTTATAGAACGGCTGTGTCATGTCAATTTCTTTGGAGCATTATACATGATAAAAGCCTTCCTGCCGCATTTGCTCAAACGCCCCGCAGCACATATAGTGAACGTAGCCAGTATGGGAGGTTTTATACCCATACCCGGTCAGAGCATTTACGGAGCAACAAAAGCCGCTATCAAACTGCTTACGGAAGGATTGAATTCTGAACTGGCAGATACGAATGTAGATGTGTCTATTGTCTTCCCCGGCGCCATCAGAACGAATATAATGTCGAACTCAGGCCTGGAAATGCCCGAGGTTGATCCGGAACAGGAAAAGAAATTCAACCCGATGGATCCCGGCAAGGCAGCCGACATGATCATTGACGGGATGGAAAAAAAGGAAGAAAGGATATTTGTAGGAAAAGACTCCCGGATGTTGAATCGATTGTATCGTCTGAGCCCCGGATTTGCCAGCCGTCTTGTTGCCAAAAACATGAAATCCCTCCTGTCTTGATGACAAGAGGGATCTTTTTATCCGTTCAGTTCGTCCAGTAGTTTCTGGATATCGGGCTGGCATTGCCCGCAAACCTGGCCGGCCCCTGTTTCTTCGCCTACCTGTTCAACGGTTTTCAGGCCTTTTTCTTTAATGACTTTAACGATCGTACTTTTGTACACTTCGTTGCAATAACAGATCAGGTAATCTTCTTCCATAAGAATTAATTTTTATCAAAATTAACAAAATCTGAATCCAACCTGTTATTTGTTCCATAAAGCTTTCTCCACTTTCTCTTTTTCCAGTTTTTTGGTGCAAAAGAACCAATCGTAGCATGTCACTCCTTCTTCGGGTACTTCCAGACGGCTTTGTGCCTGTCCGCAGGATCCTGCCGTAGGAACAATAACGTCGTCTCCGGGACGCCAGTCGGCAGGTAGGGCTACGTTAAATTTATCTGCTGTCTGCAATCCTATCAATACGCGTTTGATCTCGTCAAAATTACGGCCAAGGGATAAAGGATAATAAATAATAGTCCTGATAATCCCCTTTGGATCTATGAAAAATACGGCACGAACAGCTTTTGTATTGCTTTCTCCCGGTTGGAGCATGCCGTATAGGTTGGCCACTTCCATAGTTATGTCTTCAATCAGGGGAAACTTTACTTCAATATTTTTCATCCCCTTGTACTGGATCTTTTCTTTGATCGTTCGCAGCCAGGCAATGTGGCTATACAGACCGTCAACGGACAAACCTACCAGGTCGGTATTTAATTCCTTAAATTCGTTTTCCATAGAGGCGAAGGTCATGAACTCGGACGTACATACAGGCGTGAAATCGGCGGGATGGCTGAACAGTATAACCCATTTCCCTTTATAATCAGCCGGGAAATTAATTTCTCCCTGGGTGGTTACGGCTTTGAATTCGGGCGCGGGTTCTCCAATTCTGGGGATCGGTTTGTGTTCTTTTACATTATTAATGTTTTCCATGATATTGCTTTTTATTTTTTTAAAAAATTTATGTGTTAGTAAGTGCAGCGGTTCAGGGATACATTTCTTATTCGTCAAGGTAGGCGACAAGCATCCATACGGTTTTTTCCTGTTCTTTTAAATAATCGCTCATGATGGCTACTGTAACCTCGTCTTCTGCTTTTTCGGCCAGATCAAGCACTTTGCGCTCGCGAGCCATCAGGGCAGAGAATGAATCCAGGATCCTTTTCACAATTTCTCTTCCATCAGAGATCCCGCTTACTTCCTTTATTTCAGAAACTTTTAAATAATCACTGTAATTGTTTGCCGGAATATGACCTAACATGAGTATTCTTTCGGCCACTTCATCGGCTTTTTCATTCATGTCATCATAGATCTCCTCGAATTTTTCATGCAACATAAAAAACTGTTTGCCTTTAATATTCCAGTGAAATCCTCTCAGGTTGGTATAAAACACCTGGATGTCAGCCAGTAATTTGTGAAGTTCTTCTACAACAGGGACAATCCCTTGTTTGTCCAATTTGATGTAATCTAATGTTTTCATACGTAAATTTTTAATAGTATAGAGTAGTTTTTTTATTTCTGATACAAAGGTAAGCGGGCTTATTATATTTATCAAACAGATTATTTCTATGTATTTATTGATATTTTCTATATATTTGTGCCATGACGTTGCAACAATTGGAATATATAGTGGCGGTTGACCGTCACAGGCATTTTGTTAAAGCGGCACAGGCATGCGGGGTTGCCCAGCCCACCCTGAGTGCCATGATCTCAAAGCTGGAAGAAGAACTGGACGTCAGGATCTTTGACCGGTCCAAACACCCCGTAGAACCGACTCCCGTGGGACAGGACATCCTTCGCCAGGCAAGGGTAGTGCTGCAAAACAGCATG